>JAHJUF010000297.1 GCA_018829095.1 Pseudomonadota bacterium
CACCGTCACCGAGGTCCGCATGACCCGGGACCTGAGGGTCGCCCGGGTGTACTGGTGTACCCGGGAAGGCGGGGACATGGTCGAAGAGGCGGCCGGCGCCTTTGCCCGGGCCAAGGGCTACATCAGACGGGAACTGGCCAAGACCCTGGAACTGCGGTACATGCCGGACCTGGAATTTTTCTACGACCAGGCCATCGACCAGGGCGACCACATCCACCGGCTATTGAAGAAGGTGGCGGACGAGAGCCCGCCAAACCCGGACCCGGACAAACAGGAAGAGTGAAGAATCCGCAACCATGGACGGAATCCTCATCATAAATAAGCCCCCCGGCATGACCAGCGCCTCCGTGGTGGCGCGTGTCAAGCGCCTTGTGAAGGCGAAGAAGGTGGGCCACACCGGCACCCTGGACCCATTCGCCACGGGGGTCCTGGTGCTGTGCCTGGGACGCGCCACCCGTCTGGCCCGCTTTTTCCTGCACGGGGACAAGACCTATGACGCCACCCTGACCCTGGGGATCGACACGGACACCCAGGACGCCACAGGCACCGTCATTGGCGAACGCGAGGTCCCGGACCTCACCGAGGAGGACCTCCGGGCCGCCTTCGGCCGGTTCACGGGCGAAATCGAGCAGGCCCCGCCGATCTACTCGGCCCTGAAGCACAACGGCGTGCCCCTGTACAAGCTGGCCCGGAGGGGCGTGCCGGTCCAGAAGCCGCCCCGGACCATCACCGTGCACTGGAACCGGATTCTGGAAATCGACCTGCCCCGGGTGCGGTTCCTGACCCGGTGCTCGGGGGGCACCTACGTGCGGACCCTGTGCACGGATGTGGGCCAGGCCCTGGGATGCGGGGGGCACCTCTCGGCCTTGTGCCGCACGGAGAACAGCGGCTTCTCCCTGGAAGAGTCCCTGGGGCTGGACGAGTTGAGGGATCTGGTTGTGGCCGGCAGGCTGGAGGATGTCCTGGTTCCCATGACCGATGCCCTGCCCCGCATGCCCGGGTTCGTGGCGGGCCGCCCGCTGGCGAAAAAAATCCGGGAAGGAAGGGCCATCACCTGGAAAGAGCTGGCCCCGGACCTTTCGGTTCCCCAGGCGCCCGAAGCCGAACATGTGAAGGTGCTGGACGACGCCGGGAATCTCCTCGCCGTCCTGGACCCGATGGCCGACGGCGTGGGTTTGTCCTATTGCTGTGTTTTCGACGGCTCCTGACCGGGAGCCCGCTAGGCAATCTTTTTCTGGCCGCCGCCGGGCGGCCGAATCACGACAAGAGGAGGCATGGAAAAGTGGTTCTGACTCCGGACAACAAAAAACAGGTGATTGAGCAGTTCAAGACCCACGAATCGGATACGGGTTCGCCCGAGGTCCAGGTGGCTCTCTTGACCAACCGGATTACCTACCTAACCGAGCACTTCAAAGTGCACAAAAAGGACCACCATTCCCGGCGAGGTCTGCTCAAACTGGTGGGCCAACGCCGGCGCCTTCTCAACTACCTAAAGAAAAAGGATGTACTCCGGTACCGGGCGCTCATTCTGTCTTTGGGCATCCGCAAATAGCCGGAGCCATCCGTATGCCTGAAACAACCCGGGAATCCCGGGCCCAGGCGATTAACGAGGAGAAATCATGGAAAAAAAGGTAGAGGTCCCTCTGGGACAAAATACCCTGTCCATATCCACGGGAAAGATAGCCAAGCAGGCTTCCGGTTCCGTGGTGGTCCGCTATGGGGACACCATCGTGCTGGTGACGGTGGTGGGCTCTGAAGATGAGCGGAACATGGGCTTCCTTCCCCTGACCGTGGAGTACCAGGAAAAGGTTTACGCGGCCGGAAGGATTCCCGGGAACTATTTTCGCCGGGAGATCGGTAGGCCCTCGGAAAAGGAAACCTTGACCGCCCGCATGATCGACCGCCCCATCCGGCCTCTGTTCCCCAAGGGATACCAGTTCGAAACCCAGGTCATCGCCACCGTGTTGTCCATGGATCAGGAGAACGATCCCGACACCCTGGCCATGAACGGCGCTTCGGCGGCCCTGTGCCTTTCGGACATTCCCTTCGCAGGCCCCATCGCCTGCGTGAGGGTCGGCAGGATCAACGGCGAGCTCATCATCAACCCCACCATCAGCCAGATGGAAACCTGCGACCTGAACGTCTTTGTGGCAGGGTCGGAGAACGGCGTGGTCATGGTGGAGGGCGGGGGATCCTTCATTCCGGAAAAGGAGATGTTAGACGCCATCTACTTCGGCCAGGAAGCCCTCCAGCCCATCCTCGCCGCCCAGAAGGATCTCATGGCCCAGGCGGGAGTCCCCAAGCGGGCGTACACTCCCCCGAAAACGGATCCCGAACTGGTGGAACGCGTGGCCGGGCTTTGCTCGGTGGACCTTCGGGCCGCCATGGACATCGTGCCCAAGCTGGAACGGGCCGACCGGGTCCGGGATATCAAGCGGGGAGCCAAGGCCGCCCTGGAGGAGGATTTCCCGGGCAAAAGCTCCGAGGTTTCCGATGCAGTCAGCGCGCTTTTGAGAAAAGTCCTTCGCGGCATGGTGTTGAACGAGGGCAAGCGCCTGGGCGGCCGGGCCTTTGACGGGGTCCGGGAGATCACCTCCGAGGTCGGCGTGCTGCCCCGGACCCACGGGTCGGCCTTGTTCACCCGGGGCGAAACCCAGGCCCTGGGCATCCTCACCCTGGGGTCCACGGGAGACGAGCAGCGGGTGGAGACCCTGTCCGGCAACGAGTTCAGGCCGTTCATGCTCCACTACAACTTCCCGCCCTACTCCGTGCGTGAAACCAAAAGGCTCTCAGGCCCCAGCCGCCGGGACATCGGTCACGGCGGGCTCTCCACCCGGGCCCTCAAGGAGGTCCTCCCGCTCAAGGAGGAGTTCGACTACACCATCCGCATCGTATCCGAGATCCTGGAGAGCAACGGGTCCTCGTCCATGGCCACGATCTGCGCCGGCAGCCTGGCCCTCATGGACGGCGGAGTGCCCATCAAGTCCGCCGTGTCCGGCATCGCCATGGGCCTCATGCAGGAAGGCGACCAGGTGGTCATCCTTTCGGACATCCTGGGCGACGAAGACCACATGGGGGACATGGACTTCAAGGTGGCCGGAACCACCGAGGGCATCACCAGCGTCCAGATGGACATCAAGATCCAGAGCCTCTCCCGGGAGATCATGGACTCCGCCCTGGAACAGGCCCGGAAAGGCAGGCTCCACATCCTGAACGAGATGTTGAAAGCCTTGTCCTCGTCCCGGGATTCCATCTCGGAGTACGCGCCCAAGGTCTACATCATCAAGATCAACCCGGACAAGATCCGGGACATCATCGGACCGGGAGGCAAGGTCATCCGCCAGATCCAGGCCGACACCAACACCCGCCTCGACGTGGACGATTCGGGCACGGTGAAGGTGTCCGCCGTGAACCAGGAGGACGGCGAGAAGGCGGTGAAGATGATCAAGGAAATCACCGCCGATCCCGAAATCGGGGCCATCTACGAAGGCAAGGTCACCAAGGTGACGGATTTCGGCGCCTTTGTCGCGATCATGCCCGGCACCGAAGGCCTCTGCCATATCTCCCAACTGGCCCACGAGCACGTCAAGAAGGTGCAGGACGTGGTCCGGGAAGGCGACATCATCCAAGTCAAGGTGCTGGAAATCTCCAGGGACGGCAAAATCCGCCTGTCCAGGAAGGCCCTTCTGGAAGGACCGGATAATGCAGGACCCGACAAACAGGACGACCCTCGAAAACGGGGTCCGCGTCCTCAGTAGAACCATGCCCCACGTGCGCTCCGTGTCCGTGGGGATCTGGGTGAATGCGGGCGCCCGGGACGAGTCTGCTGACGAGTCCGGGGCGTCCCACTTCATCGAACATATGTTGTTCAAGGGAACCGGGACGCGGTCCGCCTTTGACATCGCCACCCAGATGGACGCCATAGGAGGCCAGTCCAACGCCTTCACCGCCATGGAGTACACCTGTTACCATGGTCTGGTGATGGACACCCACCTGGCGCGCCTGGCGGACATCCTTTCGGACATCTTCTTAAACTCGGTGTTCGATCCCGAGGAGGTGGAGCGGGAGCGGGGCGTAATCCTCCAGGAAGTGGGCATGCTGGAGGACACCCCCGAGGATTTCCTGCACCTCCTGACCGGCCAGGCCTTCTACGGGGACCATCCCCTGGGCCGGTCCATCCTGGGGACCACGGAAAACCTGGCGCGGTTCGATTCAGAAAGGCTAAAGGACCACCTGGCCCGGTGGTACCAGCCGGACCGCATCCTGGTGGCCGCCACGGGGAACCTGGAGCACGAGCAGGTCCTCTCCCTCCTGGCCCCGGCCTTCGAGAAGATTCCCCCGGGTGCCCCCCTGCCCCCGCGCAGCCTGCCCGGCCCGGCCAACTCCGTACAGATCCAGGGCCGGGACCTGGAGCAGGTACACCTTTGCCTGGCCGGTCCGGGGCTTGCAGGCACCGATCCCCGGCGCTACGCCTGGTCCATTGCCAACGTGATCCTGGGGGGGAACATGAGTTCCCGGCTGTTCCAGGAGATCCGGGAAAGGCGGGGGCTCGCCTACAGCGTGTATTCCTTTGCCCCAGCCTTTTTCGACTGCGGCATGCTGGGAGTCTACGCGGCGGTGAACCCCCGGTGCGTGGAGGAGGCCCTGGAGGTGATCATGGCCGAGCTGGCGCACCTCCGAGACAAACCCGTGAGCCCCGGGGAACTGGCCGGGGCCAAGGAATACATCAAGGGCAGCATCTACCTGGCCGCCGAGAGCGCGGACAACCAGATGCTGCGCCTGGCCCAGAACGAGGTCCACTTCGGCCGGTACATCCCCCTTTCCGAGGCTGCCCGGCACATCGATGCCGTGACGACCCTCCAAGTCCAGGAACTGGCCGCCGAACTCATCCGGCCCGGCTCCCTGGCCCTGGCTCTGGTGGGGCCTGTGGACGATGCCCCGGACTACTCCTCCCTCCTTTCGGTGTAGATCATGGAAAACGCGCCAATACCCATCCCCATCCGCCGCGTCCGGCCCGGCCGGGACGCGGATATCCCCCTGCCCCGGTACATGACCGACCACGCATCGGGCATGGACGTGTTCGCCGCCGTGGAGAACCCGGTGACCCTGGCGCCGGGCGTGGTGGCCATGATCCCCACCGGCTTCGCCGTGGCCATTCCCCCGGGATTCGAGATCCAGGTGCGGCCCCGGAGCGGGCTGGCCGCCCGTCACGGCGTCACCCTGGTGAACTCCCCGGGCACCATCGACGCGGACTACCGGGGAGAGATCTTTCTCGCCATGATCAACCTGTCCCGCGAGGACCACGAAATCCGCCGGGGGGACCGGGTGGCCCAGATGGTGGTGGCGCGCACCCTTCGGGCCGAGCTCCTGGAAACGGACGAACTTTCCCCCACCCCCCGGAACGACGGCGGATTCGGCCACACCGGCATCCGATAGCCCCTTTCCCGCTCCCGCCCTGCGACTTCCCTGACCCAAAATGGTTTGGCTTTTGACGATTCCCAGGAGAATCCTGTTGAATTCCCCTGTTGTTTCGGGCATACTCGGCTGATCTGTCGGTCAGGAAGGCTGGTTCAACTCCCGGGAACAGGACTCTCATGCGCGCTGCCCTTGCCCTTGCGATATTTATAGGTATGGGGTTATTCTCCGGCCAGGCGGCACCGGCCGGTGGCGACGAGTGCGCCCGGGCCCGGGAAATGGCCCGGGAGGCCCAGGATCTGTATCCCGGGGACCCGGCCGAGGGCTTGGCCGGCCTGGCCCGGGCCCATGCCCTGTGCCCGGAAAACCCGGCCATTGCCTACAACCTGGGCCTGGCCCAGTACCGGTCCGGGAACCCGGACCTGGCGTACGCCGCCTGGGAAAGACTGGCTGCCCGGGACACGGGCCCCCGCCTGGCCATGAGCCTGGGGCGCCTGGCCCTCACGCTGGGACGGAAGGAAGAAGCCCTGGCCTGGGCCCGGAAGGCCCGGCGGCTGGACCGGTCCGGCCCCGGAGCCATGGATCTCCTGGTGTCCGCCCTCCTGGCCCAGGGCCGCCACGAGGAGGCCCTGGAAAAAGTTTTCGAGGATCGGGTGTGGGTTTCGGCCTCATTGCGGCGGCGGGTTGTGGCCTGCGCCGTGGAAAGCGCTTTTCGCCTGTTCCGTTCCGGACGCCGGGAGCTGGCCCTGGCCCGCCTGGACCGGTGGGCGGAAACCTACGTGGGCGTGACGGAACTGGATGCCGCCCGGGACAATGCGGTGGCCGCTGTCCTGGACGAACGGACGCCCCTGCCCGGAATCACCCCCCTGCCCCGGGACGAATTCCCCCCGGCCTCCATGCCGGGAGCCGAACCCCCGGGCGCGGCCCTGGTGGTGGGCGTGGCTTGGTACCAAGCCATGGAGGGCGTACGGTTCGCGGACGAGGACGCCCGGGAGTTTGCCCATACCCTGGAGACTCGGGGCGGGTTCTCCCCCCGGCCCGAGCGGATTCGGCTCCTCACCAACCAGGACGCCACGGCCCAGGAGGTGGCCCGGGGGGTGGAATGGCTGGTCTCCATGGCCAAGGCCGAGCCCCAAGCCCGGGTGGTCTTCTACTTTGCCGGGCTCCTGACGCCCGTTTTCGGGCCGGACGGGGCTCCCCACAAGGATGAGCTGATCCTCTGCCACGACGCGGCCCGCGGAACCGGGGAGGGGCGATTGAGTCTGGCGGAATTATTCCGGACCCTCCGGGAAGAGGCCGGGGATGGCCGGGCCCTGGCGGTCCTGGACGGATGCTGGGACCGGGAAGGGCTCCGGGCGAACGACCTGTGGGGCGTACGCACGGACCTCCCACCGGCTCTGGCCTTTGCCCGGCCCGGGGCGATCCGGGCCGTGAGCCTGGACCGGCGAACCCGGGAGGACGAATTCGGTATGGGGCTCTTCACCCACCTGTTCCTCGCGGCCCTTTCCGGTTCCGGGGACCAAAACGCGGACCAATGGGTGGATGCCCGGGAAGCCTTTGAACTGACAAAAACGCGGCTGGTGGAGTTGGGTCTCGCCCAGGCCCCCCAGACCAACCAGCCGCCCAGACTGCGCCTGGCCATTGTGGATGTCCATGAAAATTGAAGCCATTCTTCTGATCCTGATCCTGGTGTTCGCGGCCCCTGCGGGCGCAGAAGGAGAAAAGGTCCTGGATTTCGATTGGGCTGACCTGGACAGGCCCTGCGGCGTTCGGAACGACCAGGAGGAACCTGCCCCGGGAGAGGTGTGGATAGAGCCCATCACAGGCATGGAATTCGTCTGGATTCCAGGCGGTTGTTTCATGCAGGGCACCCCACCCACGGAGGAGGGCCGCTACCCGGACGAGGGACCGCTCCACGAAACCTGCCTGGACGGATTCTGGATGAGCCGCTACGAGGCGACCAACGCCCAGTTCAGGGTTTACGATCCAGGTCACGACAGCCAGGACTACAAGGGCGTGTCCTTAAACGGCGACCGGCAGCCCGCCGTGTACCTCTCGTGGTTTGAGGTCATGGAGTTCGCCTGGTGGCTCACGGAACAGCACCAGGGTGAGCACTCCTTCTGGCTTCCCACCGAGGCGGAGCACGAATACGCCGCCCGGGGCGGCACCTCCACCGCCCGGTTCTGGGGCGACGATCCGGGCCAGGCCTGCAGGTATGCCAACGTGGCGGACCTCAAAGCCAAGGAGGACTTCCCCGAATGGGAGGTGCATCAATGCATGGACGGGTTCGTGGTGAACGCCCAGGTGGGAACCTTCGAACCCAACCCCTTCGGCCTGTACGACATCCTGGGCAATGCCTGGGAATGGTGCCAGAGCTGGAACGGTGAATACCCCGAGGGCCCGGTCAACAACCCCACGGGCCCGGCGGAATCCGAGCATGGCCGGGTGGTGCGCGGCGGTTCCTGGGACAACCTCCCCTCAGGAGTCCGGTGCGGCAACCGGAGCTACGCCACCCCCAACTTCCGCCGCTACAACAACGGATTCCGCCTCATCCGCCTGCGTTGAGGCCCCCTCCCCCGAGCCGGGCCAGGCAACCCGCCCCCCCCACGTGTAACAGCCGGGCCGTATTCCGCGACCCCTAAAATAGGGAGCTCCCGGACCCGGGCCGCGAACGGCTTCCATTCAAAAGCCAACGTTCGTTGCCCACGGCCTTGACGTACTCCTTCACCAGGTTATTATTTAAGGTTGGCTCACTTTATAAAATGGTTATCCGCCGCCCGGCGGATAACCCCCACTTCTTGACGGTCCCCCGGACCGACCGGAGAGCGAGCAGGTCATGGACATCCAGAAAATCGGCGAGCAGGTGGAAAAGGAAAGCATGGTCATCCGCCAGGTGATGGCCGAAGTGGAAAAGGTCATCGTAGGCCAGAAGGAACTCATCGAAAAAATGATGATCGGCCTTCTATGCGACGGTCACCTCCTCCTGGAAGGCCTGCCAGGCCTGGCCAAGACCACGGCCATCCGGACCCTTGCCGCCTCCCTGGACGTGGAATTCATGCGCATCCAGTTCACCCCGGACCTCCTGCCCGCAGACATCCTGGGCACCCAGATCTTCCGGCCGGACACCGGCGCGTTCGAGATCCAGAAGGGCCCCATCTTCCACAACATCATCCTGGCCGACGAGATCAACCGGGCCCCGGCCAAAGTCCAGAGCGCGCTTCTGGAGGCCATGGCCGAGCACCAGGTTTCCCTGGCCGGCTGCACCTTCCCCCTGGGTACGCCTTTCATGGTCCTGGCCACCCAGAACCCCATCGAGCAGGAAGGCACCTATCCCCTGCCCGAGGCCCAGGTGGACCGCTTCATGCTGAAACTCACCGTGGGATACCCCAGCGAGGCCCAGGAAAAGGAGATCATGAAACGGGTCCATGACCGGGTCACCGAGAGCGTCTGCGCGGCCGTGTCCGCCGACGCCGTGGCCGGGGCCAAGGCCGTGGTGCGCCAGGTGCACATGGAGGAGAAACTCATCGACTACATCATCCGCCTGGTGAGGGCCACCCGGGACCCGGAGGAATTCCGCCTGGACCTAGGCCGCCACATCCGATACGGAGCCTCGCCCAGAGCCTCCATCTTCCTGGGCATGGCCGCCCGGGCCAACGCCTTTTTGAACGGCCGGGGCTATGTCATTCCCCAGGACGTGAAATACCTGGCCCCGGACGTCCTGCGCCACCGCATCATCGTGTCCTACGAGGCCGAGGCCGAGGGTGTGACTTCCGACGACATCGTGGGCCAGCTCCTGGAGCGGGTGGAGGTCCCCTAGAGCAAAATGATCTCCCCGGAACTCTACAAGAAAATCCAGCAGTTCCATTTCCGGACCCGGTTTCTGGCCAACGACCTGTTCGCGGGCCAGTACATGTCCGCCTTCAAAGGCAAGGGAATGGAGTTCGCCGAGGTGCGGGAGTACTATCCCGGCGACGACGTGCGGGACATGGCCTGGAATGTCACGGCCCGGTTCGGCCGCCCCTTCATCAAGGTCCACGCCGAGGAGCGGGAACTCACGGTCATGGTGGTGGTGGATGTCTCCGGCTCCCAGGTCTTCGGCACCCGCAGGCGCTTCAAGCGGGAGTTGGCCGCCGAGGTGGCGGGGCTGCTTGCTTTTGTGGCCGTCCGCACCAACGACCGGGTGGGGGCCATCCTCTTTTCCGATCGGGTGCACAAGTTCATCCCACCGCGCAAGGGCCCGGGCCATGTGTGGCGGCTCATCATGGAGATGTTTTCCGAGGAGGCCGCCGGCGGCGGAACCGATCTGGCCGGGGCCTTGAACTACCTGAACCGGGTGGTGCGGCGCCGGGCCATCGTGTTCTGCGTGTCCGACTTTCTCCTGCCCGGATACGGAGCCGAAGTGGGGGTGGCCCTGAATCTGGCGGCCCGGAAGCACGACCTCACGGCCGTGAGGATCCAGGACCCGGCCGAGCGCGTCCTGCCCCCCGGGGGCCTGGTGCGACTCACGGACCCGGAAACCGAACGCCTCACCGTGGCGGACTTCTCGGACCAACGGCTGAGGGAACGGTTCTCCCGGGAAATGGAGCGCCGGGACCTGGAGTTCAAAAGCCTGATCGCCAAATCCAGGGTGGACCTGGTGGAGCTTTCCACGGACGGATCGGTGTTGAAGCCCCTCACCGCCTATTTCCGCCGGAGGGAGGCCCGGAGATGAACAAGGCGGCCCTGATCTTCCTGACCCTTTGCCTGGCCGGCCTCCCGGCCCGGGCCGAGACGGACAACGGCCCCACAGCCACGGCCCGGTTCCTGGAGGGCTCGGCCATGACCGGCGGCACGGCGAACCTGGCCATAGACTTCACCCTGCCGCCGGGGGCCAGGCTCCCGGACCCGCCCCAGGTCCGGGGCCTGGGGGACAGGAAGGCCCTGGCCATCCGCCCCACGGACCAAGGCCTGGAACTGACCCTTTTGGTGGACAGCCTGGACCGCTTCGAGGCGCCCGCCCTCATCGTGCCCTTTGTGGCTGCGGACGGAAGCCCGGGGACGGTTCGCAGCGAACCTGTGTCCCTTTCCGTGGACAACGGCCTGCCCGAGAACCCGGAAAACGAGGAAATCGCCCCGGTGAAGGACATCGTGCCCACGGGGAACCAATGGTTCAAACCCCTGGCCTGGGCCGGATGCGTTTTTGCTTTCCTCGCCCTGGTCCTGGGGGTCTGGTGGTTCCTGCGGTCCAGGAGGCGTGTCCAGGAGATCACGGCCCAGGTGCTTCCCCATGTCCGGGCCACGGAAAACCTGGACCGGCTGGCCCGGGCCCTGGAGGAAGGACGGCTGGAGGACAAGGCCTTCTACTTCGGCCTTTCCCTGGCCGTCAGGGAGTACATGGGCGGCATCCGCCCCTTCCCGGCCCCGGAGATGACCACCGAGGAAATCGCCACGGCCGCCGGCCGGGCCGAGGACCGGGAGATGGTGCGCATGCTCCGGGAGGCGGACCTGGTGAAGTTCGCGGGCCACCATCCCCTGGCCTCCAGGAAGAAGGAGCACCTGGCCTCGGCCTATGGCTATATCCGGGACACCGCGCCCGTGGGGCCTGAAAACAAGGCCAGGGAAGAGGAGGCGTCATGAGCGGCCTCTCTTTCCGGTTCGCCTACCCCGAGGTCCTGCTCCTCCTGGTGCCGGTCCTGGCCTGGCTGTATTTCCTCTCCCGGTCCAGGCCCCGGTCCATGCGCTTTTCCACGGCCGGCATTCTGGCCCCCATGGCCGGCCCCTGGGCCCGGGTCCGGGCCCGGCTGCCCCTGGCTCTCCGGGTGGCGGTCCTGGCGCTCCTGGTGGTGGCGGCGGCCCGGCCCCAGACCTACAATGTGGCCAGGGAGGTCAAGAGCCCAGGCGTGGACATCATCCTGTGCCTGGACACCTCGGGCTCCATGGGGGGCATGGATTTCACCCTGGACGGCCGCCAGGTGGACCGCCTCACGGCCGTGAAAAAGGTGGTGACGGATTTCATCAAAAAAAGGGAGTCCGACCGCATCGGTTTGGTGATCTTCGGGAGCCAGGCCTTCACCCAGGTGCCGCTGACCCTGGACAAGGGCCTGCTCCTGTCCCTGGTCAACCGCATGAAAATCGGCATGGCCGGGGAAAACACGGCCATTGGCGACTCCCTGGCCCTTTCCGGCAAGCGCATCAAGGACATTCCGGCCAAGAGCAAGGTGGTGATCCTGCTGACCGACGGCCGCCACAACGAGGGCAGCGTGGCCCCCAAGGAAGCGGCCCAGGCCCTGGCGGCCCTGGGCATCCGGGTCCACACCATCGGCGTGGGCACCACGGGCCCGGTGCCCTTCATGGTGCGCACGGTCTTCGGCCAGAGGACCGTCTACCAGAACGTGGATCTGGACGAGGACACCCTCAGGGAAGTGGCCCGCATCGGCAAGGGCAGGTATTTCCGGGCGTCGGACACGGACACTCTTGAGGCGATCTACAACGAAATCAACCAGATGGAACAAACGGAAGTGAAAATCAAGGAGTTCTTCCACTTCCATGAACTGTATGTCTGGTTTCTTTTTCCGGCCCTGGCCCTCCTGGGCCTGGAACTCCTGGCCGCGCGGATGAGGCCCCTGCCATGAGCGTCGCCCGCCCCTGGATGCTGAACCTCCTGTGGCTCCTGCCCCTGGTGGTGTTCGCCCTGGTGGTGATCCACCGGCGCAGGAGCCGGCTCCTTTCCGCCCTGGCCGACCCGGGCCTGCTCCCTGCCCTGGCCTCCCTGGAAAGCCGGCCCCGGGTGGTGCTGCGGTCCGTGCTGTTCACCCTGGCCGCTGCCCTGGCCATCACGGCCGCCGCCGGGCCCCAATGGGGGGAGCGCTACCAGGAGGTCTCACAGAAGGGCGTGGACGTCCTCCTTTGCGTGGACGTATCCCGGAGCATGCTGGTGACGGACGTGAAGCCCAGCCGCCTGGAGCGGGCCCGGCGGGAGGTGGCGGACCTGGTGGCCGTGACCTCCGGGGACCGCCTGGGCCTGGTGGCCTTCGCGGGGGGGGCTTTTCTCCAGTGCCCCCTCACCCTGGATTACGGGGCCCTGGGGATGTTCGTGGGGCAGCTCTCGTCAGACCTCATTCCTACCCCGGGCACGGACCTGGGCGCGGCCATCCGGACCGCCACCGAGGCCTTTGACCCGGAATCCGCCACGGACCGGGTCATCATCCTCCTGACAGACGGCGAGGACAACGAGGGCCAGGGGCTGGCGGCGGCCCAAAAGGCGGCGGAACAGGACATCAAAATCTTCGTGTTCGGCATCGGCGACCCCTCGGGCGGCCCGGTGCCCTCCCTCCAGGGCGGGGGGTTCGAAAAGGACGCGGAAGGGCGCATGGTCCTTTCCAAACTGGACGAAAGCGGACTGGCGGCCATGGCCCGGGCCACGGGGGGCGAGTACGTGCGCTCTGTTGACGGGGACCTGGACCTGGACCGCCTCTACTTTGAGGGCATCCGGGAGAAGACCCGGGCCGGAGAGGTGAAGAGCGGCAAGATCACCGTGGCCGAGGAGCGTTTCTACCTGTTCTGCGTCCTGGCCTTTGGTGTCCTCCTGGTGGAAGGAGTGTTGCGTGAAAAAGGCGCTCGCCCTGTTATTCCTGGCTAGCCTGGCCCTGGGCTCCTGGCTCCCGGCCCCGGCCCGGGCCGAGTCCGCTGAACAGCTCTACCGCCAGGGCCAATACGAGGAAGCGGCCAAGGCCTGGGCCGATCTGGACATGGAGAATCCCAAAGACCCCCGGTACCGCTACAACCGTGGCGTGGCGGCCCTGCGCGCCGGAGACGCGGAAAGCTCCCGGGCGGCCTTTGGCAGCGTCCTTGCCCGGAGCCAGGACCCGGAAATCAGCTTCCGGGCCGCCTACAATCTGGGCAACGAGGCTTACGGGCAGAAGGATTACGAGGCGGCAACCGAGTACTACAAAAAAGCCCTGGCCATCCGGCCCCAGGACCCGGATGCCAGGAAGAACCTGCGCCTGGCCTTGTGGCAAAAAGCCCGGGCCGAGGCGGAAAAGCAAAAGGAACAACAGGACCAGCAGCAGGGCCAGGACCCGAAGCAAGGCCAGGACCAGAAGCAAGGCCAGGATCAGGGACAGGACCAAGGGCAGGACCAGAAGCAAGGCCAGGATCAGGGACAGGACCAGGCACAGGACCAGGGGCAGGAACAAAATCAAGACCAGAGCCTGGAAGGCGAGCTGTCAGCCGCCCAGGGGAACCAGACGCCCGAACCCCAGGGGGAACAGGGCGAAAAGCCCCGGGATGAATCCATGGCCCAGCGCCGGGCCGAGGCCCTGCTGAACAATGTGGAGGAAAACCCCTCCCTCCTGTTCCAGGGTATGCGGGAACAGGGCCAGGGAGCTGTCCGGTCCGGCAAGGAGTGGTGATCCTGGACAGGGAATCGAAAAGAGCCATGAAGAATCGAATTGTCCCCATTCTGATGTTCCTGGCGCTCCTGGGGGCGGCCCCGGTATGGGGGGCGGTCTCCGTCACCCTGGAGGTGGACCGGGCCCAGGTGCACATGGACGACACCGTGAGCCTGATCTGCCGGGTCACGGGCTCCCGGGACGCCACCACCCCGGTCATCGCCAACCTGGACGGATTCGACGCCTTCCCGGCGGGGACCGGGAGCCGGTTCCAGCTCATCAACGGCCAGATCAGCACCAGCATGGACCACCGTTACCAGCTCACCCCCCTGCGCCAGGGAACTTTCACTATAGGCCCGGCCACTGTAAAGGTGGACGGCCAGATCTACACGAGCAACCAGGTCCAGATCCAGGTCATGGAGCCCCAATTCCAGGCCGGGGAAGACGAGGCCGGGGACCTGTTCATGAAGGCCACCCTTTCTGCGGACCGGGGCTACCCGGGCCAGGAGGTCCTCTACAAGCTCTCGGTGTACAGCGTCCACCGGGCGGAACTGACAGCCCTCTCCCTCCCCGAGGTGAAGGGAATCACCCTGAAGCAACTCCAGAAGCCCCTGCGGTACGGCACCACGAAAAACGGCAGGAGCTACGATGTCTACGAGTTCACCTACGCCCTCACCGCCACGGAGCCCGGGGCCTTCGACCTGCCCCCGGCGCGGCTCCAGCTCACCGTGTATCCGCCCCGGCGCATGCCCTCGGGTTTCGGGGGCGTGTTGAACGACGACTTCTTCAACATGGCCCGGGGCCGGGACGTTTCCCTGGCCAGCCAGGGGGTCTCCCTCACGGTCCTGCCCTTCCCGGAACAGGGCCGCCCAAGGGACTTCTCGGGCCTGGTGGGGGATTTCAACCTGGAGTCGGGCTTGAATCCCAAAAAGGTCCGGGCCGGGGAGTCGGCCACCCTCACCGTGGTCATCCGGGGCAAGGGCAACGTCCGCCTCATCCCGGAGCTTTCCATGCCGGACCTCCCGGGCGTGAAGGTCTACCCGGACCAGAGCGCCTTCACCGAGGAGGTCACCAACAGCGGGTCCATCGGCGAAAAGACCATGAAGTGGGCCCTGGTGCCCCAGAAGGCGGGCGAATACATCCTTCCGCCCCTTTCGGTCAGTTTCCTGAACCCCGGCACCGGAACCTACCAGACCCTGACCTCCAAGCCCTTCACCCTGGCCGTGGAGCTCGGAGAGGAAAACGGCGTTGCCGGGGCCTCCGGGGGCCCGGGCCCCGCATCCGACGGCAAGCGGAAGGTGGCGGTGGTGGGAGAGGACATCCTGCCCATCCACGAGTCCCCCGAGGCCGTGATGCCTGCGGCCATGCCCCCCTGGTGGGTGGCGGCCCTGATCCTTTTCGCCCCGGTCCTGGCGGCCGGGGGCTGCCGCGCCTGGAAACACGCGGCCCGCAAGCGGGCGGGCAAAGCCCGGGGCGCGGCAGCCAAAAAGGCCCTGAAACGGTTCACCGGACAGGTCCGGGCCATGGAGCCCCGGGCCGATGACCTGCTCCGGACCTTCAACGAATTCCTGGTGGTCCGCCTGGGCCTGGACGCGGCGAGTCTGACCCCGGGCGAGGCCAAAAAGAGCCTCCTTGCCGCCGGAGCCCCCCCTGAACCCGTTGCCCGGGCAGCCGGAATCATGTCCAACCTGGAGGAACGGGTGTTCGCCGGACGGGGCTGGGAGAACGATGCCGCCTTGGCCGGGGAACTCACGGAAACCGCCCGGGAGCTGGACCGGGCCCTGAAACGGAGCCGTCCAAGGCCATGAAAGACCGAATGATCACGCCCCGGGCCGGAAAGCCTGGCAGCCTGGCCGGCGCGACGGCCCTCCTGGTCCTGGCCCTTTTGTCCATCTGGCCCGCCCTGCCCGAGGCCAGGGCCCAGGAGGCCCACGGGCTGTTCTTTTCCGCCAACCAGGCCTTCCGGGAAGGGGACTACTCCCGGGCCGCCCAGGGCTACGAGACCCTTGTGCGCCAGGGCCGGGCCGGGGCGGACGTGTACTACAACCTGGGAAACGCCTACTTCCGCCTGGGGCGTCTGGGCCTGGCCCTGGTGAACTACGAGCGGGCCCGCATCCTGGCCCCCCGGGACCCGGACGTGGACTACAACCTGCGCCATGCCAAAGGGATGCGGGTGGACGAGGCGGAAAAGATCCGGGAGTTTCCGGCAGCGGGCTGGCTGGCCAAGGTCACGGGCCGGGAGGTATTCATCGCCTTCGCGGCCGTGAACGCCCTCTTCTTCCTGATCCTGGCCCTGCGGTCGTTCCGCGACTGGGAATGGACCTGGTACGCAGCCATCGGGCTTGCCATTCTCTGGGCCGTGGGGGCCTTTGCCGGGGGACTGAAAGGACACCAAGCCGCCACAGACCACCGGGCCGTGGTGGTGGAAGACCAGATCGAGGTCCGGGCCGGGCCCCACGAGGAGGACACCCTGCTCTTCCTGCTTCACACGGGCACGGTGGTGGACCAGGAACGGATGGAAGACGGCTGGCGGCTGGTGCGGTTCTCCCAGGACAAACGGGGCTGGACCCAGGCCCCCGGGGTGGAGCCCATACGGCCCCTTGGCCCCGGAAACGGCCCCACATGATTCCGTGGAAGATGGACTTGGAAAAACTCGCGGCCAATGCCCTGGCGAGGCCGCAACGCAAGTCTTTGCTTTTTG
Source organism: Pseudomonadota bacterium (assembly GCA_018829095.1). Taxonomy (GTDB): domain Bacteria; phylum Desulfobacterota; class Desulfobacteria; order Desulfobacterales; family Desulfatibacillaceae; genus JAHJUF01. The sequence goes on from JAHJUF010000297.1 coordinate 16,486, forward strand.
ACAGTTCCCCTGATGGCTTCAAAAAAAGCCGCCAGGCAAGGCGCGCGAGCGGGGAAAAGGTGAGGCGTACTTTCCGTACGTTGAGCCTTTTCCCGGTGAAGCGCAACGCCGCATCACGGCTTTTTGTGAAGCCATCATGAAAGACAACCGCATCATCATCCGGGGCGCCCGGGAACACAACCTGAAGAACGTGGACGTGGACATCCCCCGGGACCGGCTGGTGGTGGTCACGGGCCTGTCCGGCTCCGGCAAGTCCACCCTGGCTTTTGACACCCTGTACGCCGAGGGCCAGCGCCGCTACGTGGAGTCCCTGTCCACCTACGCCCGCCAGTTCCTGGAGCGCATGGACAAGCCGGACGTGGACACCATCGAGGGGCTGTCCCCGGCCATCGCCATCGAGCAAAAATCCGCCAGCCACAACCCCCGGTCCACGGTGGGCACGGTCACCGAGGTCTACGACTACCTGCGGCTCCTCTTCGCCCGGGTGGGCCAGCCCCACTGCTACGAGTGCGGCCTGCCCATCGAAAGCCAGTCCGTGGACCAGATCGTGGACCAGATCCTGGAGCTGCCCGAGGGCACCCGGGCCTTGATCCTGGCGCCCCTGGCCTCGGAAAAGAAGGGCGCCCACGAAAAGCTCTTCGCCCGCCTGATCCGGGAGGGCTTCGCCCGGGTGAAGGTGGACGGCCAAGTGCACGAACTGGAAAGCGTCCCAACCCTGGCCAAGACCAAAAAGCACGACATCAGCGTGGTGGTGGACCGGCTGGTGGTGAAACCCGGGGTCCGCAAGCGCCTGGCCGACTCCCTGGAACTGGCCATGGCCCAGGGCGGCGGTTTCGTCACCGTGGAAACCCCCGGCGCGGGGGAGCCCATCCTGTTCTCGGAAAAATCCGCCTGCATCCGGTGCAAGATCTCCTACCCGGAGCTGGCCCCGGCCTCCTTTTCCTTCAACTCCCCCCAGGGCGCCTGCGGGAAGTGCGACGGCCTGGGGTCTTCCATGGAGTTCGACCCGGCCCTTGTCGTGCCCAATCCACGCCTCTCCCTCCGGGAGGGCGCCGTGGCTCCCTGGGCCAACCGCAACTCCGTGCATTTCATGGAATTCCTGGACGCCATCACCTCCCATTACAGGCAGGATATCCACACGCCCTTCGAGGAGCTTTCCCCGCACTTTCAGAACGTGATCCTGTCCGGCTCCGGCAAGGATTCCATCCCCTTCTACTTCGAGCGCCGGGGGAAAAGGTTCACCTACCAAAAGCCCTTTGAGGGCATCATCCCCAAGCTTTCCCGGCGCTACCATGAAACCTCGTCCCAATGGTCCCGGGAGGAGATCGAGCAATACATGAACTTCCGGCCCTGCGCGGAATGCGGGGGCACGCGGCTTCGGAAGGAAAGCCGGAGCGTCACCGTGGGGGCCCTGGCCATCCACGAGGTCACGGCCCTTTCCGTGGACAGGTGCCTGAACTTCTTCTCGGGGCTTTCCCTGTCGCCCCGGAACCAGACCGTGGCCGGGCGAATCCTGAAGGAGATCAACGAGCGCCTGGGGTTCCTGAAAAACGTGGGCCTGGGCTACCTCACCCTGGGCCGCACGGCCGCCACCCTTTCCGGGGGCGAGGCCCAGCGCATCCGCCTGGCCACCCAGATAGGGTCCAAGCTCACCGGGGTCCTCTACGTCCTGGATGAGCCCTCCATCGGCCTGCACCAGCGGGACAACCGCCGGCTCCTGGACACGCTGATTTCCATGCGGGACCTGGGGAACACGGTCCTGGTGGTGGAGCATGACGCGGAGACCATCCTGGCGGCCGACCACGTGGTGGACATGGGGCCGGGCGCGGGCATGGCCGGGGGCGAGGTGGTGTTCTCCGGGCCGCCGGAGGAGATGCTGCGTCACGAGAAATCCCTGACCGGCCAGTACCTCTCGGGCCGGAAGCGCATCCAAATCCCCGAGCGCCGCCGGAACGAGGACCGGGGGAACCTGGTGGTGGAGGGGGCCACGGCCAACAACCTGAAGGATGTGACAGCCGCATTTCCCCTGGGCCGGCTGGTGTGCGTCACCGGGGTTTCCGGCTCGGGCAAGTCCTCCCTGGTCATCGAGACCCTGTACCGGGGCCTGACCCAGCACCTCAGCCGCACCCGCACGGCCGCCGGGCCCTGCCAGGGATTCCGGGGCCTGTCCCTGGTGGACAAGGTCATCCACATCGACCAGGCCCCCATCGGCCGCACCCCCCGGTCCAACCCCTCCACCTACACGGGCCTGTTCACCCCCATCCGGGATCTGTTCTCCCGCACCCCCGACGCCCGGGTCCGGGGCTACAAGCCCGGGCGGTTCTCCTTCAACGTCCGGGGCGGCCGCTGCGAGGCCTGCGCCGGGGACGGCATCCTCAAGATCGAGATGCACTTTCTCCCGGACGTGTACGTGTCCTGCGACGTGTGCCACGGCAAGCGCTACAACCGGGAGTCCCTGGAGATCCGCTACAAAGGCAAGAACATCGCGGAAATTCTGGACATGACCGTGAACCAGGCCTCCCGGTTCTTCGACAAAATCGAGTCCATCCGCTCCAAGCTCGTCACCCTGGTGGACGTGGGCCTGGGCTACGTGAAAATGGGTCAGGCCGCCACCACCCTTTCCGGGGGCGAGGCCCAGCGCATCAAGCTGGCCCGGGAACTCTCCAAGCGGGGCACGGGCCGCACGGTCTACATCCTGGACGAGCCCACCACGGGCCTGCACTTCGCGGACATCCAGAAGCTCCTGGAGGTTCTGAACCGCCTGGTGGACAACGGCAACACGGTGGTGGTCATCGAACACAACATGGATGTGATCAAAAGCGCGGATTACCTCATCGACCTGGGCCCCGAGGGCGGCGACGAGGGCGGGTTCGTGGTGGGCGCCGGCACCCCGGAGGAAATCGCAGCCCTCCCCGGCTCCCACACGGGCCGCTATCTGGCCGAGGTCCTGGACAGGGAAGGCCGCGCGGCCTAAAGGAAAAGCCATGGCCGGAACCGTCTACGACAGGATGAGGGAGTTCCTGGATCAATTCCCCCTGGGATTTCCGGCCACGGAATCCGGGGTGGAACTGGATATCCTGAGACGGCTCTTCACTCCAGAGGAGGCGGAGGCGGCGATGCTGCTGACCCCCTTTCCCGAAGAGGCCTCCCAGATCGCCGGCCGCTCGGGGACCGAGGCCGTGGAGCTTTCGGAACTCCTGGAATCCATGTCCGGAAAGGGACTGATCTTCCGGACCCGGCGCGGAGATACGACCCTCTACAACACCGTGCCCTTCATGATCGGGCTGTACGAGTATTCCGTGGAGAAGATGGACGCGGATCTGGCCAGGCTTTTCAAGGAATATTACGATATCGCCTACCAGGGGGAGATGGCCGCGAGCCGGGTGCCCGGATTCAAGGTGCTCCCCGTGGCCAGGGGATTTGCCGCAGGCACGGTGCTCCTGCCCTATCCGGCCCTGGAACAGGAGATCGCCAAGGCCCGGAAGATCGCGGTGGCCGAGTGCGTGTGCCGCAAGGAAAGCCGCCTTTTGGGCGAGGACTGCGGGCATCCCCGGGAAACCTGCCTCTCCTTTGGCGTGGCTGCGGAGTATTACATCGACAACGGCATGGGCCGGGAGGTCACGGTGGCCGAGGCCCTGGCCATTCTGGAGGCGGCGGACCGCTCCGGCCTGGTCCACGCCGGAGCCAACACCATACACCTGTCCAACGTGTGCAACTGCTGTCCCTGCTGCTGCGCGTCCATGAAGGGCATCGCGAAAAAGGGCCACGACCGGAGCCTGTACCTGAACGCCCTGTATGAGGCCGTGGTGGACGAGGAAATCTGCGTGGTCTGCGGAGTCTGCGGGGACCGCTGCCCGGTGGAAGCCATCTCCGTGGGCGAGACCCCCCGGGTGGACCGCGCCCGCTGCCTGGGCTGCGGCCTCTGCGCCACGGCCTGCGAGCCCGGAGCCATCACCCTGATCCCCCGGACGGACCGCCGGGAACCCTTCCACCGCATGCTGGACTTGGGGTTGGCCATCCTGCAGGGCAAGCAGGAAAACCGGTGAACCTCGGGATCATCCCGAGGGAAAAAGCCACCGGCAGCCCCAGACTCCCTGGCCCGGGATCGGCCCCGGAAGAGATTTCCCTACAACCCAAGCCTCTTTCATTGCATTTTCCCGGGCGGGGGAGGTATACAAAACTTCCATGCGGGCCTGAAAAGGAACAGACAACAAACCGGCCCCGTTCGGCGGGCCGGACACCGGAAAAGGAGCGCCCATGAAAGCCACTGCCCGTCAAATCATGACCACCCAGTTCGACAGCATTTCCGAGGACGCCTCGGTGCTGGAGGCCGCGCGCCTGATCCTGGCCGGCCGGGTCCGGGAATCCGGTCACAAGACCGTGAGCCTTTTGGTCACCAACAGTACCGGGGAATTCGCCGGCATGATCTCCATGCTGGACATTCTGTACCACATCCGGCCGCCCTTTGCGGATTACCTCCTGGAAGACCTGGACATCAACTTGAACGAGACGCCCTTTTACATAGAACGGTTCAAGGGAATGAGCGTCCACCAGGTTATGAACTCGCCGGTGCCCACGATTTCCCCGGATGCCCACATCCTGAAAATGGCGGACCTCATGGCGAAAAAACGGGTCCGCAACCTGCCCGTGGTGGAAGACTCCCGGGTCGTGGGCATCGTCTACATTTCCGAGGTGTTCAATCACATGTGCCGCGCCTGGCTGGACATCTCCTGACCCTGCCCGGTGCCGGGCGTCAGGACGGCGGAGCCGGAGGCGGCTCGGACTCGATGCGGTTCCGGCCCAGGTGCTTGGCCCGGTACATGGCGTTGTCGGCCCGGGTGAGAAGGTCGTCCAGGGGCTCACCCGGAGCGTAGGTGGCGACCCCCACGGAAACGGTCACCCCGAAATCCCCGGGCAGGCCGGGGAAACGGAGTTCCGCCGCCTCCTCACGGATCCGGGACGCAAAGACCATGGCCTGGGCAAGTTCGGTCTGGGGAAGAAGCGCCACGAACTCCTCCCCTCCCCACCGCGCCACGCAATCCACGTTTCGCGCGCTTTTGGCCAGCTTTTCCGCCACCGCCTTCAGCACCTCGTCCCCAGCCAGATGGCCCAGTCTGTCGTTCACCTCCTTGAAGTGATCCAGATCCAGGATGCAAACGGAAAACGCCGGCCCTCCCCGGTCCACCCTCCCCTTCTCCTGGCGCAGAACATCCATGAGCCGTCGGCGGTTGTAAACCCCGGTCAAGGGGTCCTGGACCGCCAGCTTCTCGATGGTTGCCAGCGCGCCGGTGAGCTCCGCGTTGGCCTTCACCACCCTCAGGCGCAAATCCCGGATGTAGGAGGCCACCACCGAGAACCACACCAGAACGGTTGCCAGGGAAAGGACCTGAAGCGTTTCCATGCGCAGGTTCACGCTCTGGGGGTGCCGCAGGTGCAGAAGGCCCATGGCCACGGAATAGCTCCCCAGGGCAAAGCCCGTGAGCACCAGGAACTGGCCAACCCTGAGGCGGAAAATGCCGAAAACAAAGGTCACCAGGTACACCATGAGGAGCATGCCCCGGACCTGGTCCACGAAATACACGGTGATCATGGTCACCAGGGTGGCCACGCCGATCTGGAACATGGTGAGGGAGGGATCGGAGAAACGCTTGTTGTATCCCGAGCGCAGAGCCGTGTAGATCCCCACGTTGGCCGCCAGCATGGGCAGAGCGATGATGAGGAGCGCCATGGGCAGGGTCAGGCGGAAATAACCGAACAGGGCGCACAGGGCCACCAGGCCGGTCCAGACGAGGTAGCTCAGGAAGGCCAGAAAAAAACGGCGCAAACGCAGCGCCTGCTTGGGATCGTCTTTGGGGATGAGGGTAAACATGGCCGATAGGGAACCAGGGTATTTTGAGGGAACCCACTCCAATCGTGGAGAGCCGAAGATTCTAGGAAAACAGAAATCATTTCCCACCGCAACCTGATTTTTTCCTTGGTTCCTTCCCCGGGATCAAAAGGAGAACGCCCCGGAGGAAATCCGCCCGGACAGGGGCGCCCAGGAACCAACCGGAATAGCTCTCCTTGAAATTTTATAGAACCTTCGTGACAGGGGATCTCTCTTCCCGCGCGCTCGGGAACCGGTCCGGATCAGCTCATGCGGGGGGGTGTGCTGGCAAAGACATCGGCTGTGAGGGAGGTGCGTTCGCCCAGGTCCAGGCGGTAATAGCCCGCTGCCGCGATCATGGCGGCGTTGTCCCCGCACAAGGAGAGGGGGGGAGCGTGGACCGTGACGCCCGGTTTCTTGCCAAGCTCTTGACAGACGGACACCAGCCGCTGGTTGGCGGCCACGCCCCCCACCAGGGCCAGGCGGGGGCAGTTTTCCGCCCTGCAGGCAGCCAGGGCCTTTTGGGCCAGGACCTGGGCCACGGCCTCCTGGAAACTCGCCGCGATGTGGGCCCTGTCATCGCGCCAGCTGTCCGGATGGGTTTCCAGATACCGGGCCACGGCGCTCTTCAAGCCTGAGAAAGAAAAATCCAGGCTGCCCTCCGAAAGCCAGGACCGGGGGAAGGAGATGCGCCCAGGGTCGCCGGCGGCGGCGATCTCCTGGATCACCGCGCCGCCGGGATAGCCCAGGCCCATGGCCTTGGATACCTTGTCAAAAGCCTCGCCGGCCGCATCGTCCCGGGTCTGGCCCAACAGCTCCATGGACAGGGGCCCGGATACCCGGTACAGGGCCGTGTGGCCGCCCGAGGCCAACAGGGCCACAAAGGGGAAGGCTGGGGGATCGTCCGACAGGAGGACCGAGTGCACATGGCCCTCCAGGTGGTTCACCCCCACGAAGGGGAGATTCCGGGCATAGGCAAAGGCCTTGGCAAAGGAGAACCCCACCAGGATCGCCCCCACCAGCCCCGGGCCCTGGGTTGCTGCCAAGCCGTGGATCTCCACCCCGGCCTCTTCCATGGCCCGGGCCGCCACGGGCACGATGGCCTCCACGTGCTTGCGGCTGGCCAGTTCCGGCACCACCCCGCCATAAGGCCGGTGGACCTCCACCTGGCTGGCCACCACCGAGGACAGGATCTCCCGGCCGTCCGCCACCACGGCGGCGGCGGTCTCGTCGCAGGAGGTCTCGATACCCAGGACGTTCACGGCAGGTCCTCGTCGGTCATGCGCACCTCGAACCGCTTGAGGAACATGCCCCGGTCCGAGCACAGGCGCCTGAGGTCCTCCATCCGGCCCTCATCCGGCAGGGTGAAGGTGACGATGATGCCGGCCAGTTTCATTTTGTCCGCCAGGCGGCCCAGGTCCTTGGAGGTGCCCAGGATGGGGAAACCCTGGAGGCGCTTGCCCTCCTTCATGGGATTGTCGTCCACGAAACCCACGGGTTTGATCGAAAGGGAAGCATTGTTCAGGATCTCCCGCAAAAGGATCTCGCCCCCCCGGCCCGCACCGTGGAGGATCACCCGGTGCCCGGCCAGGGCGGACTTTTTCATGGCGTCCACAAACAGGCGGAACGAGCCCCGGGTGGCCATGAGGAAGCCGGTGACGAGGAACCAGTCGATGATGAAGATGCCCTTGGAAAAATCCTGGAACCGGTACACGTAGGTCACCACCACCACGGACAGGAGCGTGCCCAACAGGGTGGCCTTGAAGTAGACCCAGACGTCGTTCACGGACAAAAAGCCCCAAATTCCCCGGTACACCCCCATGAAAAAGAAGGCCGCGTACTTGCAGGCGATGACCGCAGGCAGGCTCTGGAGGAACACGGGGAAATAGGCCGCGAAATCCGGGCCTGAGAAGCGCAGGCGGTAGGAAAGGTAATAGGAAAAGGAGATGAGGAGGAAATCCAGCAGCACCAGAAGAATCTGGCGCTTGTAGGTCAACTCCATGAGAACCGGGGTGAAGGTCTTGCCCCTGAGCGCGGAAAACTCTTTTTCCGGGTACACCCGGATCTGGGCCAGATACGCGAACAGCAGCACCAGGGAGATGCCCATGGGCACGATGACCGCCGGTGAGGTGAGCGCGTCGGCCCGGTGCACGAACACGGCGGAGACGCCCGACACGGCGGTGATGCCGTACAGGAAGACCACGGCCCGGGTCTCGGACATGCCGATCAGCACCAGGCGGTGGGAGGTGTGGTCCCGGCCGCCCACCGAGGCCTTGCGCCCCGAGAGGGTACGGATGATGGTCACCAGGCTGGTGTCGAAAATGGGCACCATGAGGACCAGGACCGGCACCACGAAGCCGGTGAGACTCTGGGGCGCGGTTCCGTGCCGGGAGTAGCACACGGACAGGAAGGCCAGGGAAAAGCCTATGGCCAGGGAGCCGCAGTCCCCCATGAAGATGGAGGCCGGACGGAAATTGTAGACCAAAAAGGCCGCCGCCGCTCCGGCCAGGATGAGGGCGTACAGGGAGGCCGCGGGAAAGGTCCCGGCCAGAAGCATGGCCAGGACCAGGGCCGCGACGCATCCCACCCCGGCGCACAGGCCGTCCATGTTGTCCAGCAGATTCATGGCGTTGGTGATGCCCACGATCCACAGCATGGTGAGGAGCGTGTCCCCGGTGAGAGACTGGACCCATTCCAGGCGGAACCCGAAAAAAGCCATGAGGGAGGCCACGAGGATCTGACCCAGGAGCTTGGTGTGAGGCTTGATGCGAAGGAAGTCATCCACCAGGCCCACTGCGAACATGAGGCCCGCGCCGATGAGAAGAACAACTCCGGCCGTGGCGTCCGCGTGATCGCCCAGGGTGGACGGGGCAAGGAAAAGATCGGAGGTGAACCGGGAGGTCAGGGCCAGGGGAATGGCAAAGCCCGCGAAAATGGCCATGCCGCCGAAAAGAGCGGTGGGTTTCCTGTGCCAGCGGTCCGCGCTGGGAGCGGCGAGCCAGCCTTGTTTCCGGGCCAGGGCCCGCACCAGGGGAGTGAGGATCAGGCAGAGGACAAAGGCGGCGAGGGGATATGCGATCTTGGGCATGGGCCTAACCCGCTTCCGGCCGCAGGGGGGATTCTATTTGCGCCCGGACCCCTGCCGGGACTTTGGTGGGGAGGGTTTGGCCGCGCTCCCGGCGCGCCCGGCGGGCCCTCATTGGGCGCAGGGGGCGGATTCGGAGCCCTTGGAGATCCAGGCCAGGAGCCGGGTCCACCAGCCGGGGCCGTTCTTGTCTGCGGAGGCCATCAGGCCCACTCCACCTGGGGCTCGCCCTCTTTGCGCTCCACGATCTCCCCCACCAGGTAGGCTTCCTCGCCCATGGCGGAAAGGAACTCCATGGCGTCCTCCACAGAGGCCTCAGGCACCACGGCGATCATGCCCAGGCCGTTGTTGAAGGTGCGCATCATCTCCCGGTCCGAGAGGTTGCCAGCGCTCTGGAGGAAGGGGAAGATGGGCGGCCGGTCCCAGGAGTCCTTCTGGACCAGGGCCTTGCAGGACTGGGGAATGGTCCGGGGCAGGTTGTCGATGATGCCGCCGCCGGTGATGTTGGCCAGTCCGTGGACCGGGACCCGGCGCACCAGGTTCCGGATGGTCTCGGAGTAGATTTTGGTGGGGGTCAGCAGGCATTCCCCCAGGGTCATGCCCAGGGCTTCGATGTGCTGGTCCACCTTCAGGCCCAGGCGGTTGAAACAGATCTCCCGCACCAGGGAGTATCCGTTGCTGTGGAGCCCGGAGGAGGCGATGCCCACCAGCCGGTTGCCCACGCCCACCACGGAGCCGTCTATGATCTCGCTGTTCTCCACGATGCCCACGGCAAACCCGGCGAGATCGTACTCGTTATCCTGGTACACGCCGGGCATCTCGGCGGTTTCCCCGCCGATGAGGGGGCATCCGGCCTGGCGGCAGCCCTCGGCGATGCCCTCGATCAGGCTTTCGGCCACAGCCACGTCCAGCTTGCCCATGGCCATGTAGTCCAGGAAAAACAGGGGCTTGGCCCCCTGAACAACGATATCGTTCACGGACATGGCCACCAGGTCAATGCCCAAGGTGTCATGCTTTCCCATCATCACTGCGATCTTGACCTTGGTGCCCACTCCATCGGTGGAACACACCAGGACCGGCCTTTCGTACTGGGACGCGTTCAAGGAGAACAGGCCCCCGAATCCGCCGATGTCGCCCAGGACCCCGGTCCGGGGGGTGGTCTTGGCGATTCTCTTGATCGAATCGACGAGCCGGGTCGCCTTGTCAATGTCTACGCCAGCCTCGGCGTACGAAAGGGGTTCGGTCATTTTCTCGATGCTCCACCCTGTGCTGCTGTTTTTCCTGCCGCGAAAAGCCGTGAAAAAAGCCCGAACGGACGCCCCGCTCCAGGCTTTTAGATAAGCAGTTAAGGTAAACGGCCGACCCTGAAATGTCAAAAGAATTTTTTTTGACAGCCCGGGCGCGCTGGTGTAGAAATTCAAACATTTGAAAGCCTCATCCAGCCCTGTGACGGGCCGACAAGGAGCACCATGAAAGAATTCGCCCGGCTGGACCGCCTGCCCGAGTATGTGTTCGCCCAGGTCAACAAGATCAAGATGGACGCGCGCCGGGCAGGGGAAGACATCATCGACCTGGGGATGGGAAACCCGGATCTGGCCACCCCGCCCCACATAGTGGAAAAGCTCATGGAAGCGGCCCAGAAGGGCCCCAACCACCGCTACAGCGCGTCCATGGGCATCCGGAAGCTGCGCATGGCCATCGCGGACTGGTACCGCCGCCGCTTTGACGTGTACATCGACCCGGAGCAGGAGGCCATCGTCACCATCGGGGTCAAGGAGGGGCTGTCCCACCTGGTCCTGGTGACCATCAGGCCCGGGGACGTGGTCATGACCCCCACGCCCACCTACCCCATCCATCCCTATTCGGCCATCATTGCCGGAGGGGATGTCCGGGGCATCCCCCTGACGCCGGGGCGGGACTTCTTCGAGGACCTTGTGGCTGCCACGCGCCAGTCCTGGCCCAAGCCCAAACTCCTGATCCTGTCCTTTCCCCACAACCCCACCACCGAGGTGGTGAACCTGGAATTCTTCGAGAAGGTGGTGGACTTCGCCCGGGACCACGACATCATGGTCGTCCATGATTTCGCCTACGCGGACCTCGTGTTCGACGGGTACAAGGCCCCCAGCTTCCTCCAGGCCAAGGGCGCCAAGGAGGTGGGCGTGGAGTTCTTCTCCATGTCCAAGTCCTACAGCATGGCGGGCTGGCGCGTGGGTTTCTGCGTGGGCAACCCGGAGATTATCGCGGCCCTTCGGCGCATCAAGAGCTACCTGGACTACGGCGTCTTTCAGCCCGTCCAGATCGCGGCCATCATCGCCCTGAACGGGGACCAGTCCTGCGTGCAGGAAATCTGCGACACCTACCAGGAGCGCCGGGACGCCCTGTGCCAGGGGCTCAGCCGGGTGGGATGGGAAATCCCGCCCCCCAAGGGCACCATGTTCGTATGGGCAAAAATCCCCGAGCCCTACCTGCCCATGGGGTCGGTGGAGTTCTCCAAGATGCTCATCCAGAAAGCCAAGGTGGCCGTGGCCCCGGGCAAGGGATTCGGCGAATACGGCGACGAATACGTCCGCTTCGCCCTCATCGAAAACAAGATGCGAATCCAACAGGCCGTCCGCGGCATCAAGTGCGTTTTGTAGATTTGGCATAAAAGCGTGGGGGAAACCTTATTTCCACCCCACGCGGCCTGACGGCCGCGCGGGGGCCCCGGGGAAAAAAGGTTTCCCCCACACCCCCTTCCCAAAAACTTGTTGGGACGGGTGCTTCGATGAGATGGTCTCCCCCCGCTTCTCAAATCGGCGTCTATGCGCCAGGATGGGAGTTGTTAGCAGCTACCCATCAAACGGAAGACGGGAGGAGACCGACATGGACTTTAGCATTGCGGGGATGGATTTGGCAAA
>JAHJUF010000298.1 GCA_018829095.1 Pseudomonadota bacterium
AATCCCCTTCCCTTGATGTCGCCCCCCTCACGGGGGCGTGGATTGAAACTGGAGCAGGGCGTAGGAGCTCTCCTCGTCCGTCACGGTCGCCCCCCTCACGGGGGCGTGGATTGAAACAATTCATGGTTCTTTATTTCAATCCATTATAGCAGGTCGCCCCCCTCACGGGGGCGTGGATTGAAACTTTGCACCCCCGTGGAAAAAACATCTTGACATCCGTCGCCCCCCTCACGGGGGCGTGGATTGAAACTCCGCCATGAGTGCGTTGTGGAGCGGTCTTTCGCCCACGTGTACAACACCGGCGGCCTGCGACGATTCCACACCCGGGGCCTGGATAACGCACAAAAACGCTGCCTGCCCAGGTGGCGGCCTACAACCTCTGCGTACTCATGCGTGCCCGATACGGCAAAGGCACCCCCCGGGGCGCGGCTGAAAACCGCCTCCTCGATCTTTTCATCGCCCTTTTTGCCCGGAGTTTGCTCCATCTCGCTTTTTCGGACGCCTGAAAACCCAAACGCCAGCATCCGACCAACACCGACTGCAAGGTCCTCAGGTGGCGCGTAGGGGTTTTTGAAGGGATTTTTCAACGGGCTGATAAGGCCGCCGTCTCCGGAGCCTAACGGCTGCGGCTCCATTGGAGTATCAAAATCCTGCGCGCCCTGGTGCGAGAGGAGAACATCGTCTCCGCGACACAACCGTCGTAGTAGCTCCACGGAAGATGGGAAGATCGAGGGCTCAAATCCTGCCCTCTCCGCCAGTCTCCACGGCCCGAAAGGTGCGGTCCCAAATAAGTGGCATGATAATCTGTATATATGCTATGATTATAGGATAATTCCGCCAAAAATCCCACCTCCTCCGAAAGCATGGAAGCCCACATGGATCAGGAGCCTGAAACCGTCCTCGCCCTTAGCCTGGTGCCTGTCCATAAACACCCTATTTCTGGACCGCGAGTGGAGTCATGATCTACCGTGGCCCTGCCCCTCAGGGCATTCTGGAGGTTGTTTCGTTGCTTTCCGGCGGAATTTGCCCCTTCCGGTGGCTTTTTCAGGGCGCACCTATCCGGCGACGAATCATTTCACAGGCAGCATGTCCGCCAGGGCGGATTATTTCACAATGCCCGCCCGGGCCAGGGTAAGCAGGTTCGCCGACACGACCGACGCCCACACGTAGCTTTTGAAGGAGCGCCATCCTTGCCAGTTGCAGCGCCCCAGCCCAAAACAACGCTTGAGCCAGGATATCCCGGACTCGATTCCGGCACGAAAATTCCTGAGACGCTTGTAGACATAGGGGCTCCGGCACATATCCGTGACCTTGATCCCGCGCCTTTTGGCAAAGCAGATATCCTTGACGCCGTCCCCCTTGGCCAATTTGACATTGTTCTTGGAAGCAAAGCCGCCGTCCAAAGCCGCCTTGAGAGGGGGGCGTCCCCAGATGTCTTTCTGGCGTGTCAGCATGGTTTGGGTCAACTCGCTATCCGCCGGGTTGCCCTTGAGTACCACACAGTCGAGGATCAAGTTGGAGCGCCCGCCGGTGAGGCATATCTTGTGTCCAAAATAGGTATCCCGCCGGTCCTTGATAATGATGTCCGTGTGGGTCTCGAAGAGGGATACCAGCTTTTCCGATACCGGAACGTTTTCTCCGTGCAGGACGCGTCGTTCGGATTGGGAGATCACCTGCCTGGCCAACGGCAGGTAGTGCTGAATCTCATCAAAGACACGCGCCTGTTCGATCATTTCCTCCAAAGATGGCGGCGCATAAGAATCGATAAAAGACAGGGCCTGCTCGTCGTAGCCCACCACCTTTTCCGTTACTTTGAGCAAATCGGCATAAAGTTTTTTTCGGGCCTGTTCTCTTTTGGCGTTGTGGATGCCCAGCATCCGGCGTTTGGCACGGCGGCTGTGGTCTTGAAAACCGAGCCCTATGACTCCCAATTCCCTGGCGGCGATTAGAAGACGAGTCATGACCCGAACCACATCCCACAACAGTGTCGAATCCATTGGGTGATGGATGTTGCTCTCCACAACCGTGCAGTCTATCCGGACTTCCCGTCCCTTCTCGACTTTTTCCTCCTTGGCATGCCCGATGACGACCCGGTTGATCTGTTCCCAGGTTTCACCGGACAGGGATTTTATGTTCTTTTGCAGCGCCGACTTCTTGAATCCCTTGCCAAACCCGATCAGGCAAAAGGACCTCAGGCAGTCCGAGTCCACAATATGAAAGGCCAACTGCCGGTACGAGTACCCGAAAAGAGCTTTGACAATAGCCGCCCGCACAACCTGCTCCGCGCTCATGCCCTCGGCTCCGGTATCGTTCACGTCAGGGCCATAGGGGCAAAGATCTTGATATACCAGTTCATAAATGGCAGGATGCTGGTCAAGAATCCGGCTGATCGCCTTCAACTCCCTGGCTTGATCGAAATCCTGCCGGAAAGTGGGCGACAGCGGCATTTGTTTTTGTCTTTTTTCGCGCATTTTGGGCGTGTCCTCCTTCTTGTTAATGCTGTGATTTCGGTCGGTTGCCAGCTTTCCGAATATCATGCCATGCAAGAAAAGCCCACCCCAATCTGCGCGATTTTCTTTTTATTCTAACGAGTTAGCCTTTATGGACAGGCACTAGCCTGGAAATGGACCGCCGCATCCATTTCGCCCTGCAGCAGAATGATGTCCCGGTCATCAAATCCATGACCTTGGAGAACCGATCCGAAGCCCCTCTGGAGGACCTTCTCATCTCCATCTCCGCGGAGCCGGAGTTCGCCAGGGGATGGGAGTCCAGGATCGCCAGGATCGAGCCAGGCGCCTCCTTTTCCCTTGGGGTGATCGACCTCGGCTTATCTCCCGGCTTCCTCTGGGACCTGACCGAGCCGGTCCGGGGGTGGTTCCGGCTTTCTGTGCGGGTGGGCGATCGGGTTCTTTTGGAACGCACCGAAACCGTGGACCTGCTGGCCCGCAACCAGTGGAGCGGGATGTGCTCCCTGCCGGAGATCCTGGCCGCATTCGTGATGCCCAACCATCCGGCTGTGGAGCAGACCCTACGGAAGGCCGCCGACCTGTTGAAGGACTGGACCGGCGATTCCTCCCTGTCCGGCTACCAGACCCGGGACCCGAATCGCTGTTGTCAAATGGCCGCCGCCGTGTACGCGGCCCTCCAGACATCGGGAATCTCCTACATCAACCCCCCGGCAGGTTTCGAGGAACAAGGCCAGCGCATCCGTCTGCCGGATCAGATCCTCTCCACCCGGATGGCCACCTGCCTGGACATGGCCGTCTTTGCCGCCGGGTGCCTGGAGCAGATCGGCCTCCATCCCCTGGTGGTGATGGTCCAGGGACATGCCTTCACCGGGGTCTGGCTTACGGAGGAATGCTTTGAGGAGCCCTGCGTGGAGGAGCCGCTCCGGGTGCGGAAGAGGGTGGATCTGAAAGAGATCCTGGTCCTGGACCCCACTTGCGCCACCATGTCGCCTCCCCAGAACTTTGAATTCGCCATCCAGGAAGCCAGGAGGCGGCTCAAGAATCCGGCGGAATATGTCGCGGCCGTGGATGTCCGCCGGGCCAGGATCGGAAAGATCCGGCCTTTGCCCGAAAAGGCGGAGCAGGCCCTGGAAACCGGAGACCCCGCACCCGCTTCCCCGGGCATGCCGGACAGGCCCGCAGCTCCGGTAATTCCCCAAATTCCCCAGGCCGTTGCCCCCGGCCAGCCGGAAGGCCCCGAAGCTCCGGAAACCCGCCTGGAAAAGTGGCGTCGGCAACTGTTGGACCTGACGCTCCGCAACCGCCTCCTGAATTTCCAGGAAACCAAGAAGACCATTCCCCTTATGTGCCCGGAGGTGGAGAAGCTGGAGGACGCCCTGGCGGATGGGGCGGTTTTCCAGGTCATCCCCAGGCCCAAGGAGTTTTCCAGGACCGACCCGCGCGACGCGGATGCCATCCGGCAACGCACCGGAGAGGACGGGCTGGACGAGGTCCTCCTGAGCGACATGAGCGCCAGACGCCTCCACGCGGACCTGACCGAGCTGGAGCTTAACAAAAGGCTCCTGGATATCTACCGGGCCGCCCGGACCGGGCTGGAGGAGGGAGGCGCCAGCGCCCTGTACCTGGCCCTGGGTTTCCTGGAATGGTACGAGAGCCCAAGCAGCGAAAAAGCCCGCCTGGCGCCTATCCTGCTCCTTCCCCTGGTGTTGGAACGCAAGTCCGTGAAGGAAGGTTTCAGCCTTCGCCTGGGGGAAGAGGAGCCCCTCCTGAACGTCACCCTCCTGGAGATGCTGAAAAAGGACCACGGGCTGGTCATTCAGGGCCTGGAGCCCCTCCCTGGGGACGAGTCCGGCGTGGACGTGCCCCGGGTGTTCCGGACCTTCCTGGAAGCGGTCAGGGACATCGACCATTCCCGCTGGGACGTGCGGCAAGAGGCCAGGATCGGCATCTTCTCCTTTTCCAAATACCTCATGTGGCGGGACCTGACCCTTCGCCAGGACGACCTGCTGAAGAACAAGGTGGTGGATCACCTGGTCAACCGGCCGGGTCAGGATTTCGAGCCGGGAGCGGCCTTTCCGGACCCCGACCGCCTGGACCAGGAACGGGCCCCGCATGACACCTTCTGCCCCCTTCCGGCAGATTCCTCCCAGCTGGCGGCCGTCTTCGCGGCCGAGGAGGGCCGGAGCTTCGTCCTGGAAGGCCCCCCGGGCACCGGCAAGTCCCAGACCATCACCAACCTCATCGCCCACTGCCTGGCCAAGGGCAAGACCGTGCTCTTCGTCTCCGAGAAGATGGCGGCCCTGGGCGTGGTCCATCATCGCCTGAAGGAGGTGGGCCTGGACCGGCACTGCCTGGAGATCCATTCCCACAAGACGAGGAAGCAGGACGTTTACGCCCACCTGGCCCAGGCCATGGAGCAGGTCAGTTCCCGGGCCCCCGAGGACTGGAGGAGGCAGGCCGATGGCCTGGAGAAGCTGCGAGGGGAGCTGAACGAGTACGTGGAGGCCCTCCACAAACGGAGAGAAACCGGGGAGAGCATTTTTCACGCGGTTTCCAGGCTCATGGGCCTGAGGGATGTCCCCCGGGTGGAGCTCCGTTGGCCCTCCGGGCAAACGGTGGAGGCTGACCGCCTGGCCGAACTCCGGGAGCTTGTGGACCGCCTGGCCACGGCGGCCCGGGGGGTGGGCGAGCCCCGGGGTCACGCCTGGGAAGGTGCGGGACGCAAGGAATGGACGCCGACCTGGGAAGAGAGGGTGAAGAAGATCCTCGCCCGCTTTCTGGAATACCTGAATCGCTTCGACTCCCGCGCCGGCGAGGTGGCTCCCTTGCTTTCCTTCGGGGAAGGGGGATGGAAATGGAGCGAGCTCGCCCTCATGGAAGAATTGGCCGGTCTGCTGCTGGAATCCCCGGACCCGGGGCGGGAGCTTTTGGCGCGCCCGGACTGGGAATCCATGGAGGCCGACATCACCGGGTGGATGGAAAGGGGGCAACGCCGGGACGCCCTTCGGGAAGAGGTCTTCGAAGCCTACGAGGAAACCATCCTGGAGCTGGACCTGGACGCCCTCAAGGAGAAGCTGGATCATGCCAACGCCTCCTGGTGGCCGTTTTCCTGGTGGAGACGAAGGCCGGTGAAGAAGGCCTTGAAGTCCGTGGCCAAAAGCCGGAAGGCACCCCCAAAAAAGGAACTGCCCGGGGTCTTGGAAATCGCCCTGGAGCTAAAGGAAAAGGCGGCAGCCCTCGACAGTGTCCGGGACGAGGCCGAAGCGTTGGTGGGCCGGGCCTGGGAAGCCGGGGAACCCAACTGGGAAAGGGTGGAAACGGTCCTGGGATGGGCCAGACGCCTCCGAGGGCTGACGGCCCGGGCGGCGGGCAGCTCCGTGGAAAGAGTGGCCAAATTGAGAACTGCCTGGGCCTCCCTCGTGACGGACGGCCGCGACCTGCTGAAGGGCGATGGTGAGCTGGGAAGAAAATTGCGGGATTTCCGTGCCGCGTTCCAGGGGGTTGTGGATGTCCAGGCCGAGACCGGCAATCTCCTGAAGCTGGATGCGGAAAAGACCTGGAAACCCCTGGAAGCCGAAGACTCCCTGACCCGGACCCGCAAGGCCGCCACGCGCTGGTCGGAAAACCTGCTCCAGCTCAACGCCTGGTGCGCCTGGAACCGGGCCCGGGCCGAGGCCCTGGGCCAGGGGCTTTCCGCCCTGGTGGAGGGCTACGAGGCCGGAGCCTTTGGGAGCCGAGACTTTCCCAGGGTGTTCGAGCGCAACTTCTACGAGTGGTGGTACAACGGCGTGGTGAGCCGGGAGCAGGTTCTTTCGAGGTTCTCCAGCCTGGATCACCAGCAGAAGATCGAGCGGTTCAGGAAACTGGATGAAGAGTTCCTTAAGCTGACCCAGGCCCTGGTCACCGCCCGGCTGGCGGAAAAAGTGCCGGATGCCCGGGCGGCAAGCATGCAAGGCTCCCACCTGGGGCAGCTCAGGCGGGAGATCGGGAAACGGCGGAGGCAGATGCCCGTCCGCAAGCTCTTCGGCCACCTCCCCGAGCTTTTGGCCCGGCTCAAGCCCTGCCTCCTCATGAGCCCCATCTCCGTGGCTCAGTACCTGGACGCCGGCTACCCTCCCTTTGATCTGGTGGTTTTTGACGAGGCCTCCCAGATTCCGGTATGGGACGCCATCGGCGCCCTGGCAAGGGGCAGGCAGGCCATCATCGTGGGGGACCCCAAGCAACTGCCGCCCACCAACTTCTTCCAGCGCACCGCCGGGGATGACGAGGAGGAGTACACTGAGGAAAGTGTCCAGGACCTGGAAAGCATCCTTGAAGACGCCATGGCTTCCGGGCTGCCGCCCAAGACCCTGAACTGGCATTACCGGAGCCGTCACGAAAGCCTCATCGCCTTCAGCAATTTCCATTACTACGAGAACCGCCTCCTGACCTTTCCCTCCTCCTTCCGGGACGGCATGGGGGTCTCCTGGAAGCACGTGCCGGACGGGGTCTATGACCGGGGAAAGTCCGCCACCAACCGGAAAGAGGCCCAGGCGGTGCTTACGGAGATCGTCCGAAGGGTCCACGACCCCGAACTCCGGAAACATTCCATGGGCATTGTGACCTTCAGCCAGGCCCAGCAGACCCTCATCGAAAACCTCCTTGAAGAGGAGCGGCGAAAGGACCCGGACCTGGACGGGTTCTTTTCGGACGACATGCAGGAACCCATCTTCGTGAAGAACCTGGAGAACGTCCAAGGCGATGAGCGGGACGTGATCATCTTTTCCATCTGCTACGGCCCGGACGCCCTGGGGCGCGTGGCCATGAACTTCGGCCCCATGAACAAGGACGGCGGGCACCGGAGGCTGAACGTGGCCATCACCCGGGCCCGGAGGGAGCTGGTGGTGTTTTCCACGCTTTGCGCGGACCAGATTGACCTGTCCCGCACGCGGGCCCGGGGAGTGGAGGACCTGAAGCGATTCCTGGAGTACGCAGAGGAGGGGCCTTCCTCCTTTGGAAAGGCCATCCATTTCAACCCCGGGGCGGATTGCGATTCGCCCTTTGAGCAGGAGGTCTACGAACGCCTGGCCGACAAAGGGTACCAGGTCCACAAGCAGGTGGGCTGCGCCAGCTACCGCATCGACCTGGCCATCGTGGATCCCGAGGCGCCGGGCAGGTACATCCTGGGCATCGAGTGCGACGGGGCCAACTACCACCGGGCCAAGACAGCCAGGGACCGGGACAAGCTCAGGGAAGGGGGGCTCCGGGGGCTGGGGTGGAACATTCACCGCATCTGGTCCTCGGACTGGTGGAGAAATAGGGGTGGCGAGATACAGAAGGTGGAGGAGGCCTACAACAAGGCCCTGAGGACGAAGGATATTCCCGTGGCCAAGGCGGAGCCCATGCCGGTCAGGCCCACCCAGGCAGGCCCTTTCATGTCCCTCCCGGGCCTATCGGCAACCGGGGTAAAGTCCTGGCGAACTCCGGAAATACGCTCCACCCCAACGCTGCCGGTTTATAAGCCCTTCAAAATCCCCCAACTTCACGGAGGGCCGGAGGTTTTTTATGACCCCATGATCTCCTTGGCCGTCACGGAGGCCGCCTTCAAGATCGTGGATTGCGAGGGCCCCATATGCCTGCCCCTTCTGGTCCGTAGGCTGGCTGGCATTTGGGATGTCCAGAAGGTGACCCAAAAGGCCTTGAAGCACGTGAGGAACCACCTCCCCAGGAAAAGGATTCTGGTCCGGCCCGGAAACGGGGAGGAGGTCCTCTGGCCCCTCGGCATGGATCCGGAAAGCTACGACGGATTCCGGGTGCCGGGCGAGGATCCCGACTCTTCCAGGAAGGCGGAAGAGATCCCCTTGGCGGAGATCTCCAATGCCGTGCATCACTTGCTGAAGCACAACCTGAGCGCCCCCGAGGAGGAGGTGATCCGCGAAACGGCAAGGATCTTCGGGTTCCGTCGGACAGGCCCAAAGGTGGAAGCGCGGATGCGCCTGGGTATCGAGTTGCTGATCCAAAAGGGGGCCGCCCAGAGGGAAGGCGGCGACATCCAGTTCTGCAAGTAGGTCCTTGGAAATAGAACCTGAAACCTCAAAATGCGTAGATACCTGGAGGCATCATGGCGGAGCTGGCCATCCACTTCGACCCATCCTGGAAGGAAAAGTTCCAGCGCGAGAAGGCGCTGCCGGCCTGGAGCCTGGTCACTTCTCTTCGGCGGCTGCGAGCCGGGCAGATCAAGGAATGGCTCCAAAAGCAGAAGCGCCTCGACTCCGGAGACTTTGACCGGGAAATCTGGAGCCTGGAAAGTGAAACCCTCCTGGATGGCGAGAGCATCCTGGGAGAGCTGAGCGACCCCCATGGCCCGGGGGATGAAAACAGGGTGAAGGAGCTGATGGCGGCCCTGGACAAGGGCCGGTTATCCCTTCACGGCAATTACATCTGGGGATCCCCCACCCTTGGGTTCGGGCCCCACATGGAGGATGCCGAACGAAAGGGGATCCTGGATGCCGGCCTGAAGATCGCCACGGATCCCGGCCTGGAGCCCCAGGGAAAAGCGAAGCAGCTTCTGGCTCTGGAGGGGTTCGGGAGGAACCTCGCAACCGGCTTGGTCATGGTACTTCATCCAGACAGCCTCGCCCTTTTCAGCCCCCGGGCCGTGGAAGGGATGAAAAGAATCGGCGGCCAGGCGGACGGTTTTGAATCTTTCCAGGAATCGGCTAGAAGATTGAAGGATTTTTTTGGTGCCGAGGATTTCCTGGAACTGGACTGGTTCCTGTATCGAGTTTCGATCAACGCCCTGGAGGGCGAAGAAAAGTTGGCCGGGCTTGTACGGAAGATTAAAGAAATTCAGTTTCCCGAGGAACGCCTCGAAACCCGCAAGAAAAGCGAGGAAGCCGCACGGGAGCTGCTCGCGCGCAAGGCGGGGCAATTTGAGGAAAAGGATGTCCGCGAGTTCTTCGCCCTGGTGAGCAAGGACTGGTGGGACGGCAAGGTAAAGAAGGACCGCTTTTCGCCCGCGTTCATCGGGGCGTTCGTGAAAAATTATGTGGAGCAGCTTCTCGATTTCAATACCTGGGCCAGGAAGATCTGGGAAGTTCCCGAGGACAAGCTGGAGAAGCTCCTTCAACAGGTCATGGAGCAGGAACCCCTCTACGCGACCAAGCTCCTGGTTCCTCTTTTCCTGTATCTTCGTTTTCGCGGCCAATACAACCTTTGGTTCAAATCCATGGAGGCAGGGCTCAAGGTCCTGACCGGATATTCTCCGGGACGGCGGAAAGCTGCCGATTACCTCCGATACAACAAGACCCTGAATGGGTTTCGGGAAACCCACGGTCTGGATTTCCGTGGGCTCGACGTCCTGCTGACAGCGACCGCAAAAACCATCCCCGAGCCGGACTTCGGAAAGCTGAAAAGCGTTATCGAGCGTTTCGCGCAGCCCTATTGGGAGAACCCCACCCCGGATTTTGATAATCGTCCCGGAGGCGGCGAGCGCTACATCCATGAAAAAGTCCTGGCCGGCGCCGCACCGCATCTCACCGAGGAAGCCTTGCGAGCCAATGTGAAGGAGCACCTTCTGGAGGCCCTCCACTGCCACAAGAACCTGCTCTCGGCCTATGAGTATCCCCAAGCCAAGCTTTTCATCGAAAACCAGGAAGAGGATACCCTGAGAAGCCGCATCCTGGCCCTGCTTTTTGGCCCCGAGGAGCTTATCCGCAGGATCAGGACGTTCCTGGACTGGGCCAAATTGAGACCAAGCCCGGAACCGGTAAAGAAGATGGGATTCACTCCCCTGGTCTGCAGCTACTTCCTGGCCATGCACGATCCCCGCGAATATGCCTTCCTCAAACCCAGCGTTTACAGCGGCGCGGTAAAAAACCTTCTGCCGGTGGATCCCAAACTGAACGAGCCCGCAGCCAAGATCGTTCATTGCACGGACCTATATAAAAAAATCCTTCCCGTGCTGGAAAGGGATTATGGGTTGGAGGGAGGGAACCTGCTGGATGTTCACTCCATCCTCTTTGGGCTTCAGTATCCGGTGGAATGGGATAAGGACGGAAGAACCCCATGGGACATACTGAAGGAAGGGGGTGCCGTGCATGTAGGAGAAACGGATGGGGATCCTGGTCCTCCGCCCCCGGAGGCCGATCACAGCCTCTTCAACCTGCTCCTGGACGGCCACAACGCGATCTGTTACGGGCCGCCCGGCACCGGGAAGACCCGGGAGGCGCACAACCTGGGAGAGTGGTGGAAACGGAGGTTCGGGGACAACACCGTGCATCATGTCACGTTCCATCCATCTTACAGCTATGAGGACTTCATCGAGGGGTACCGTCCGAAGAGGGACGGCAAGGGGTTCGCTCTGAAGGACGGCCTTTTCAAAAAAGTCTGCCAGGAGGCGGACGCATCGCCAGACACCAAGCACCTACTCATCATCGACGAGATCAACCGGGGGGACGTGGCCCGCATCCTGGGGGAACTCATCACCCTCATTGAGGGAGACAAAATGGGCCCGGCCTACTCAACCCTTCTGCCGCAGTCCGGAGAAAAATTCCAGGTGCCAGAAAACCTCTACCTGGTGGGCACCATGAACACCGCCGACAAGAGCATCAGCCTCATGGACCTGGCCATCCGCCGACGGTTTCGGTTCCTGTACTTTCCGCCCGACCCGGATGTGCTGTCCACGAGCCGGGATCATCTGGATGAGGTGGGTGGCCTTCCCCTGGCCTCGCTCCTGGTCGGCCTGAATCGGGGCCTCCTGAAAATCGGCGTGGACCGGGACCGCCAGATCGGGCACTCCTACCTCCTCATCAGGAACGAAGTGGAGCATCCCCTGGAGATCCTCAAGCAACGGCTGGAGTACGAGATCCTGCCCCTGGTGGAGGAGTACTGCTATGCGGACCGATCCCTCATGACCCAGGTGCTGGGGGATCTGGTGGACAATGATGGAGCCCGAAGTCTGGAAGTCTGGGAGGATGACTCCGCCCTTTTGGCGACCCTATCCAGGATAGCGGAGGTAACCCCATGACCGGCCCCAGGACCGCGCTGGTAACCATCGACTTGGTGGAGTTCAAAAAGGTGGAGCGCAACGCGGAGGATTTCGTTTTCCTGAGCCCTGAACATTGGTTTCACCTGGAAAAGGAACTGGCGGGCCTGGTATCCATCCACCGGAGCCGAGACGGCTCCCAAATCATTTTCCAGGCCGGATCCCGAGTGGGAACTGCCTTTGCCAGGGGAGTGCGGGTCCAGGTCCGGCCAAGGCTTGCCGTCCATTTGTTCCTGCAATTATTGCATTACGTTCTTTCCGGCCAGATGTGCAGGAAGCCGCCCAGGGCCCTCCTGGACGTGAGCCGGGGCGTGGGTTTTGAGGATGCCCTGGCCTTCCTCCTGGCCCACGAAGTCCGGGAAATCCAACGCATCGGGGTCAGCAGGAAGTACGAGGAACGCCGGGAGCCCCTCCAGGCCCTGCGCGGCCGCCCCCTTTGGGAACGGAATTTCCCCTGGGACCCGGACCACGCGAGCCGGATCGTCTGCCGCCACCACTGGCTCACCTACGACAATCCCGACAACCGGCTCCTCCTGGCCGGGCTCCGCAAGGCCGCAACGCTGGTTGACTCCAGGGAAATCAGGGGACAGATCGTCAACCACCTGAACACCTTCAGTCACCTGGCCAGCGAAGTCTCTTTCACCCGGGCGGACCTGATGGAAGAGCAGTGGTCCTACACACGTTTGAACGAGCACTACCAGTGTGCCCACCAACTCTGCAGGATGTTCCTGGCCGGCCTTCGGCCTTCCTCGCTTTTTGAAGGCGGGGATTCCTTGGTGCCGGGTGTGGCCCTGGACATGGCCATGCTGTTTGAGCGCTTCGTGGGAAGATTCCTGGGAGAAGCCCTGGGGCCCCACGGTTTCGTCCTGCATACCCAGAAATCCGACAACCGGGCTCTTTATGATGGGGAAGGCGGGCGCTATGCGTCCGTCAGGCCGGATTTCGAGCTTTGGCGGGCGGGACGATTTGAGGCGGTGGTGGACGCAAAATACAAGGATTATTGGTCCGCTCAGGAAAAGGGAAGGCAGCCAACCAAAAAGATCCGGAACGAGGACCTTTATCAACTATTCTTCTATCAGCAAAGGCTTCGCCACCGGCATGGGCTCCCGGCCCTTCCTCCCTCCTTTATCGCCTCCCCGCTGCCAGATTTGGAAGAACGGGAAGGCAGGCCTGTCCTGCCGGAAAGGTACAGGACGATCATTTGGAAATCTGAAATTGGCGAGGCCGGCTGCGTCCGCCTCATCTTGATTCCTGTGACGCGCTACCTGGAAAGCCTTGTCACGGGGAAAGGAGTAGAACGAATCCTTTTGGAAACAGCTAGCATGATCATCGATTATAAAAATGGGTAGTAATCATAATACGGGGACGCGGCTGGATGGGGAGGAAGTAGACCTCCCTGCGGGCGAGGCAAGGCCAAATCGATCCGGAAGGGTGGTCATGAATTTCTTTGAGGCTTCCGGCGGCTTGTTCCAGCAGAGGTCACTGATCCGCTCGCGGCCAAGGGGCCACATGCTTGCCTGGAACCCCCTGCCTGGAAAAAACCGGCTCCCGCTCCGCTCAGGATTCGCTCCTCGTGCCCGGTTGTTTTTTGTCCCCTGCTAACGCCACCGGCGCGGCCAAGGGCGGCAGACCACTCCTGTTGATTTCTCCTTCTCCCTGCCATTGATCTCAAAACCCCAAGATGTAAATACAAAATAGGAATACTTATTTACATTGACATTTACTTTTAAGCCAAGCAGGATGGGGCGGAATTGGGTAAGAAGCGGGCCCGGAATCAACGGGCCAGGGAGGCACCATGCGGAACAAGCTGACTCCGGCCCAGGATCGGGTTTTGGAGTATTTCCGGCAACGGATCGAGGAGAACGGCCAGGCCCCCAGTTTGCGGGAGGCTGCGGGCGGACTGGAGGTTTCCCACGCGGCCGTGGCCCAGGCTTTGCGGGGCCTTGAGGAGGCCGGGCGCATCCGGCGGGAAGGTCGCTACAGCCGCATCGTGCACATTTTGAACCCCGCCGGAGAGGCCGCCGGGTCCCACCGTTGGCGGGAGGTGCCCGTCATCGGACGTATCCAGGCCGGTCTGCCCATGTATGCCCAGGAGGAATGGGAGGGCACCGTGGTGGTGGACGGCGAACTGTTCGGCGGGCCGGTGCTCTTTGCCTTGCGGGTGTCGGGTGACTCCATGCGGGACGCGGGCATCCTCCCCGGTGACATCGCCGTGTGCCAGCCCCGTCAATATGCGGAAAACGGCGAGATCGTGGCGGCTTTGGTGCATGGCGAGGAAGCCACGGTGAAACGGTTCTACCTGCACCCGGACCACGTGGAGCTCCGCCCGGCCAACGAGGCCTTCGAGCCTCAGCGTTACGGCTTTGACGAGGTCCTGGTCCAGGGCAAGGTGGTGGGCTTGGTGCGGGGCCCGGCCGGCATGGAGAAGGCGTGAACAACGAAAATCGGCATATCCCCTCCCCGTCGGCTGGTGCCCCGGGGGTGTGGGTGGGCACCAGCGGTTACTCCTACGCCGAGTGGACGGACGCGGGTTTCTACCCGCCCGGGACGCGCTCGGCGGACATGCTGGCCGCCTATGCACGGGAATTTTCCATCACGGAACTCAACTACACCTGGTACCAGATGCCCCGGGCCCCGGCCCTGGAGCGCATGGCGGACAACGCCCCGCCGGGGTTCCTGTTCGCGGCCAAACTCCACCGCAGCCTGACCCACGAGACCGACCCGGACGGGTGGCGGGGCGAGGCAGCCAAATACCGGCAGGGAGTGGCCCCGCTTGTGCGGGCCGGACGGCTGGCCGCCATCCTGGCCCAATTCCCTCCGGGATTTCACCGGAGCCCGGAAAACCGCCTGTACCTGGCCCGGCTTTTGGACGAGCTGCAAGACCTTCCCATGGCCGTAGAATTCCGCCATGCCTCCTGGGCCGACGAGAAGGTTTTCCAGGAGCTTTCCCGGCGGCGGGTAGCCCTGGCTTGCGTGGACGTTCCGCCCCTGCCCGGCCTCTTCCCCATGGCCTGGGAGGTCACCAGCCCGGACTTCTTCTACATCCGATTCCACGGCAGAAACGCCCGGGGCTGGCGCTCAGGCAACATGCAGAACCAGTTCGACTACGATTACCCGGATGCAGAACTTTCCCCCTGGGCGGAGCAGCGCATCCCGGCCATGTTGGAAAAGGCGGGAAAAGGTTTTGTATTTTTCAACAACCATGTGCGCGCCCAGGCCCCCAAGAACGCCCGGCGGCTCATGGAACTCCTTCCGGAAACAGCCCGGGCCGCACGGCCTCCGACCACCCCACGGAAACCATGGAACGATCCATCATCCATCTGAACGTGGCGGATTTCGCCGTGGCCGTGGAGCGGGCCTGCCAGCCTCGGCTCCGGGGGCGGCCTGTGATCGTGGCCTCCTCGGGCGCGGCCCGGGCTTCGGTGTACGACATGAGCGACGAAGCCTTTTCCGCAGGGGTCCGCAAGGGCATGCCCCTTTTCCAGGCGCGCCGGGCCTGTCCGGATGCGGCGCTGGTGGACCCCCGGCCAGGGGCCTATGTCCGGGCCATGGAGGACCTTTCCGCGCCGGGTCTGTCCTTTTCCCCCCTCCTGGAGCCCGGCCAGGGAGACGGGCACCTGTTCGTGGACGTGACCGGAACCAGCCGCATCCACGGCCCGGCCGTGGACGTGGCCTGGCGGCTGGGGAGGCATGCGAAAAGCCTTCTGGGGCTTTCTCCGGCCTGGTCCGTGGCTCCCAACAAGCTGGTGGCCAAGGCCGCCACCCGGGTGGTGAAGCCTCGGGGCGAGTGCATCGTGGGGGCTGGAGAAGAGGAATCGTTTCTGGCCCCCCTATCGCTTTCCCTGATTCCGGGCATCGAGGCTCCTGACCTGGCGGCCCTACACCGGTTCAACCTTTCCACGGCCGGAGAGGCGGCGGCCTGGACCCCGGACCAACTCTGGGTGCCCTTTGGCAGCCGGGCCTTTTTCCTCCACGATGCGGTGCGGGGCCGGGATGCCTCGCCGGTGCTGCCTCCCGGAGCACGGCCTCCGGCCGTAATCGAGACCCGTGAATTTTCCCCGGACACCAATGAACGGGAGGTCCTGGAAGGGGCGCTCTACACCCTTTGCGAACAGGCTGGGGCGCGCCTTCGGGCCATGGGCCGGGCCTCGGGAGGGGCGCGCTTGTCCCTGGAATACGCCGATGCGGTCCGAACGCCGCGCCAGGCAGGCATCAAGCCCGCCTCGGCCTGCGATCCGGTTTTGTTCGCCGCCGCTTCCAGGGCCATGGCCACAGCCTGGACCCGCCGGGTGCGGGTGCGAAAAATGACCCTGGTCTTTGACCGCCTGGGATTCTTCCCTGCTCAGATGGAACTTTTCCCAGACCCTGGAGTTCGGCGCATGGAGAAAGTCTGCGCCGTGCTGGACCAGGTCCGGGAACACTTTGGCCCCCGGGCCTTGCAAACCGGTCGCACCTTGGAGGCCACATGATTCCCTTGCTGGTGCGCTCCCATTTTTCCCTGGGATGGGGAACATCCTCCCCGGACAGGCTGTGCGCCCGGGCAAGGGAGTTGGGGTACGACCGCCTGGCCCTGACGGATACGAACAACCTTTATGGCCTGTGGGACTTCCTTTCCGCCTGCCGCCGTCACGGCATCGTCCCCATCGTGGGCGCGGAGGTCACGGACCCGGAAACCGGCCGCCGGGCCGTCTGCCTGGTGGAAAACCAGGAGGGCTTTTCCAACCTCTGCCGCATCCTCACCCGGCGGCACTGCCAGAGAGGATTTTCCTTGGAAAGGGCCGTGAAGGTCTTCCCGGAAGGGTTGACCGTGCTCACGGATTCCGCTCGGCTCCTATCGGCCTGGTGCCGGGAAGGGGTCCGGACGGCCGGGCTCCTGACTTGCGCACCCTCCTCCCGAAACCGGCTTCTGGCCGAGGCCGCCCAACGGCTCGGTGTGCACCTCGTGGCTGCGCCGGACAGCTTTTTCGCCACGCCGGAGGAAGCCCCTGTGCACCGGCTGCTTCGGGCCATAAGCCAAAACACTTGCCTGTCCCGCCTCGAACCCGGGGACTGCGCGTTGCCAGACGCCTGGCTGGCCGGGTCGGATGAGTACACCCGGCGGTTCGCCGCCTGCCCCGAAGCCATCCAGGCCAGCCACGAAATCGCGGAACGCCTGGCCTTCACCGGCCCGGCTCCGGCCCTGGTCATGCCGCCTTGGAAGGAAGCCAGCGGCCGCGACGCGGCCGCCATCCTGCGCCAGGACGCCTATGCGGGAGCCCAAAAGCGTTACGGAAGGGATCTCCCGGAAAACGTGGTGGAACGCCTGGAGCACGAGCTTGCAGTGATCCGGGACATGAATTTTTCCTCCTATTTCCTGGTGGTGGCGGACATCGTGAGGAAGAGCCCCCGCGTTTGCGGCCGGGGCTCGGGGGCCGCTTCCCTGGTGGCCTATTGCCTGGGCATCACCAACGTGTGCCCGGTGAAGCACAACCTCTACTTCGAGCGGTTCCTGAATCCTGGGCGCACCGACCCGCCGGATCTGGACATCGACTTTGCCTGGGACGAGCGGGACGGGGTCATCGCCCGGGTCCTGGGAGAACACCCGGGCCGGGCGGCTATGGTGTGCTCCATCGTGCTGTTCCAGCCCCGCATGGCTGTGCGGGAAACGGCCAAGATCTTCGGGCTTCCCGAGGCGGAAATTTCTCGGGTCACCAAAAAACTGCCCTGGCACTGGCGCGAGAGCGCGGCGGACGAGGGCTTCCTCGACTCGGTGTGCCAGCGTCCCGAAACCCAAGGTCTTTCCTTTCCCGAGCCCTGGCCCGAAATCATGGCCCTGGCCCGGCGGCTTCTGGGAATGCCCCGGCATCTGTCCGTGCACCCCGGCGGCGTAGTCCTCACCCCGGATGCGATAGACGGTTACGCGCCCCTGGAAATGGCCAAAAAGGGCGTGCCCGTGATCCAGTGGGACAAGGACGGGGCCGAGGAAGCGGGCCTGGTGAAAATCGACCTGTTGGGCAACCGGAGCCTGGGGGTGATCCGGGACGCGGTGGACTCACTCACGGAAAACGGCGCGCACCTCCCGGACCGGTGGGAGCCCGAGGACGACCCGGCCACCCAGGCTGCCGTGGCCATGGGCCGCACCATGGGCTGTTTCTACATCGAGAGCCCGGCCATGCGCCTGCTCCAGAAAAAGGCCCGGGTTGGGGACTTCGAGCACCTGGTCATCCATTCTTCCATCATCCGGCCAGCAGCCAACGACTACATCCGGGAGTACGTGCACCGCCTTCACGGCGGGGAGTGGGACCCCATTCACCCGCTCCTTTCCGATGTGCTTTCCGAAACCTACGGCATCATGGTGTACCAGGAGGACGTGTCCCGGGCTGCCGTGGCCCTGGCCGGGTTCTCCCACGCCGAGGCGGACCGGCTGCGCAAGGTCATGTCCAAGAAGGACCGGGAGCACCACCTCACCGATTACAGGGAGCGATTCTTCTCCGGTGCGGCGGAAAACGGTGTGGTCCCGGAAACCGCCGCCCAGGTGTGGGACATGATCCTGAGCTTCTCCGGCTACTCCTTCTGCAAGCCCCACAGCGCTTCCTACGCCCGAGTATCCTTTCAGGCCGCCTACCTGAAGGAGCATTTCCCGGCCGAGTTCATGGCGGCGGTCATCTCCAACCAGGGCGGGTTCTACTCCTGCTTTGCCTACGTGTCCGAGGCACGGCGCATGGGGCTTGCCCTCCTGCCCCCGGATGTGAACCAAAGCCGCATAGCCTGGCATGGCCGGGACCGGAAGCTTCGGGTGGGTCTCATGGCCATACGGAGCCTTTCCGAGGCCTGCCGGTGCCGCATCGTGGGGCAGCGGCTGAAGGGCTCCTTTTCCTGCCTGGAGGATTTCCTTGCCCGGGTCAGGCCAAACGAGGATGAATCCCGGGCTCTGATCCTGGCCGGAGCCCTGGACCGGTTCGAAGACGAGTCCGGCCGGGCGGGGCTTCTGTGGCGGGACGCGAGGTGGAGAAAGATCCGGGAAAAGCCCGGTCAGATGGAGCTTTTCCGGGAGACGGTTCATGGAGTGAAGGCTCCGGCCATGCCTCCGGAAGCGCCCCTGGACCGGCTGCGGCGGGAGTTCTCCGTTCTGGGTTTCCTCTGTGAGCACCACCCCATGGAGCTTTTCCGGGGTTCCCTTGCCAAGGTCTGGACCGTGCCGGCGGCTGACCTCGCCCGCCACGCAGGGAAGCGGGTGCGTACCGCGGGCTGGCTTATTACGGGCAAGGTGGTGCGCACCAAACACAACGACCCCATGGAGTTCCTAACCTTCGAGGATGAAACCGGCACCCTGGAGGCCACCTTCTTCCCGGAGGCCTACGCCCGTTTCGCCCGCATCCTGGACCACGGCCGACCCTATCTCCTGGAAGGCAAGGTGGAGGAGGACTGGGGAACCGTGACCCTGACCGTGGACAGCGCACAACCCCTGGCCGCCACAACGGATGCGTAAAGCTCCGGTTCAGAAGGCGTGGGAAAGATGGAAAATCCAAAGGCTCTGTCAATCAAACTGTGTAACTGGCCAACCGAGAGGCCGCCTTAGCATGGATGGATTTTTCTGCTTTTCAATTTTCTTGCATCACTATAAGCGCAAGGCTGGCGGAGAATTTATAGAAGCCCCCCCACGCGCGCTGGCCCTCTTTTGCATGCGCGCCGCCAATGAGCACAGGGAGCGAAAATGGTGGCCGCTGGGTCGAACGCATCCTCTCCGTAAAGCAAACCTGTCGCATGCACGACCTCCACACGTACCCCCGCCTCGTCCAGGCCATCACCGACTACCTCAAGGGGCAACCCACCGATGTGACCTGGATTGCGACGCTGGCATAGAGACCCCCTGAACGCTTACATACTTTTTTCAAAAAGATATATCGAGGCGATGCTCTCCCCTCCTCAACAAGGTAGGCGGGACTCCTTAATATATTATATGGCTCTCAACTATTTACAGCTTATTGGTCTTTTGATATAGTGAAATCAGACCCTTAAGGAAGGATTTCACTATGCAGACCGCCGAGATTTCCTTGCTGGAATGGCAGAAGCGTTATGGCGCGGAGAAGGCGTGTGCCGCCGCTCTTGCCCAGTATCGCTGGCCCGATGGCTTCTATTGCCCCAAGTGCGGACATGACGCCTCCTACTACCTGACCAAGCGCAAGGTCTATCAATGCGCGAAGTGCAGACACCACACCTCGGTCACGGCAGGCACATTGTTTCATTCGACCAACCTGCCCCTGGTCAAGTGGTTTTGGGCGATCTATCTGGTGGCCTCTGACAAGGGCGGCATCTCCGCCATGCGGCTTTCCAAGCAGATCGATGTTTCCTGGAACACAGCGTGGAGTATGTTGAAGAAAATTCGTGCCGCCATGGCCCACAGGGACAGCATTTACAGGCTTTTCAGCGAGCTGGTCGAACTGGATGACGCTTTTGTCGGCGGCAAAAAACCCGGAAAAAGGGGGCGGGGCGCTGGAGGAAAAAAACCCGTGCTGGTAGCCGTTGAAAAGCGAGGCAAGATCGCCGGATTCGTTTCCATGAAAGCAGTCGAGACCATTTCCGGGGAGGAAATCAAAAAGTTCCTGAGCCGCAGCATCCTCCAGGGCCAACAGGTCCGGACGGATGCCTTCCCAGCCATGAACGTTGTGGGCGAGGAGCACAAACACGAGAAAAAGGTCACCCCGCCCGAGGAAGCCGCAACCTGGCTGCCCCTCGTCCACATGGTGATCGGAAACATGAAGACCTTTATCAATGGCACGTTCCATGGCGTAACCCACAAATATCTCCAGGAATACCTTGATGAATTCTGCTACCGGTTCAACCGCAGGTTCTGGGAACCCGAATTGCCGTTCAGGCTGCTAAACGCATGCGCCAATCATGCCCCAGCTCCATGCTGAAAATGCTTAGGAGCCATAATATATTAAAGCCGCCTCGCCCCATCCCCGCCCCCAAAAAGCCCCCCCCCGGGGGTCTGACAAAAAGGGGACCCATGCCCCCAAGTTGTTGCCCGCCGGGCGGAATTTGCAGGTGAAAGGGAATCATCATGGTCTTGGCCCCTTGCCAGGAAGGGAACCGGTGGGAGGGGGTATGGCCCGCGACGGGGTGCTCCTCGTCTGGATATTAATAAGGACAGGAGGTTTTCGAGGACGCCAACCATGAAGAGGGCGCTCTCGGACCACCTCTCACATACCGATTCTGAAAAAGCGGCTTTTCGCGCCCTGGGTAGAAATAGGGTAGAAATAAAAAAGGCCCTTACGGCAAATTCGCCGTAAGGGCCTGATTTTATTGGTAGCGGGGGCAGGATTTGAACCTACGACCTTCGGGTTATGAGCCCGACGAGCTACCAAACTGCTCCACCCCGCAACAAGGAATCCAGCTTGTAGCACCAAGGCCTAATTCGGTCAAGGGGAATTTCGGGGTTTGGGCCGGGGATGCACGGCTTGTGGCTTTGGCTCCCGGGCCATTTGTGAAGCTTTGCGGGATACATGAACATTCCTGGCTGGTTGCGAAGAATGACAAGCCGTCATCCTCGCGAAAGCCTTGATTCCGCCCCTTGAAAAGAAGGGGTTCCGGCTCTCGCCTCGGGAAAAGAGCTTCGGAACCCCACGCCAAAATCTCTCCGGCTGCCAGGGGCGCGGGGCCATGCGTTGACAGGATCGGAAAAGGAAAGGATCATGGCGGCTCTTTTCAGTGGATGAAACCTCGCGGAGAAAAGCCATGACAAGAGGAATCCGGATCGTTTTCGTTATTGGGATGACCGCACTGATGGCCTTGCCGTTTGCCCCGCCGTCCGGTTTGACCGGGGAGAATCCGGCGGACCGAGGCGGGCCGCCCAGGCAGGTCTTCCTCATGGTGCCCGACGGCATGGGCCTGTCCAACATCACGGCGGCCCGGATCCACGCCGGGGGCCCGAACGGCCCTGGCCTGGCCCTGGAAACCCTACCCTACGTGGGATACCAACGCACCCACTCGGCGGACAACACGGTCACCGATTCCGCGGCGGCCGCTTCAGCTTGGGCGGCAGGCGAAAAATTCGCCAATGGCGAGGTTTCCTGTCATGACCAGGACCGGGACGGGGTCTGCGACGGGAGCCGGAAAAACCCCCTCACCATCCTGGAAATCGCCAAGTCCCGGGGCATGGCCACCGGGTTGGTGGCCACCTCGGACATCACCCATGCCACCCCGGCGGCCTTCGGGGCCCACGTGGCCAACCGCGGTTGCGAAACCGAGATCTTCCGCCAGTACATGGATCTGGGAATCGAGGTGCTCCTGGGTGGAGGCATCGGCGCGGACAGGGCTGGATGCAGGCCCTCCGGCAAGGACTCGGCGGACGCCCAGGCCCTGGTGAACCGGGCCTGCAGCCAGGGCTATTTCTGCGCCGGGGACGCGGCCAGGCTGGCGGCCAGGCCTCCGGGAACCCGGAGGCTCCTGGGCCTGTTCCGGCCGGGGGGCCTCACCCCCGTGTATCTCCGGGGCGCAGCCTGTCCCGAGCCCAGCCTGGCCGCCATGACCGCTACGGCCCTGGACGCGCTCAAGGAAAACCCCCGGGGCTTCTTCCTCCTGGTGGAAGGCTCCCAGATCGACTGGGCCAACCACTCCCGGAACCCGGCCTACCAGATCCGGGAAACCCTGGCCTTTGACGAGGCGGTGGGAACGGTTCTGGCCTGGATCGGGGAAAACGCGGTCCGGCGGGCCAACACCCTGGTCATCGTGGCTCCGGACCACGAGACCGGCGGGGTGATCCTCACCGGACCCCAGGGGCGGCTTGCCCGGCCCGGCGACACGGAGGCCGTCATCCGGAAAACCGACGGCACTCCCCTCACGGACCAGGACGGCAAGCCGGTGCATATCCCGGACGTGGCCATGGTCTTTGCCAGCAATCCGGGGGAAAAGGCCGACCACACGGCCGTGGACACTCTGGTGTGGAGCAACCGCCCGGAATACGGCGGGGTCATGGACAACACGGATCTGTTTTACAGGATGCGGGACTTTCTGGAAGGCGGGCCCGGGGACTGATGAGAACCGCCCTATCCCCGGCCTTCCGCCAGGGCGGCCAGGGTGGCTTTGACGGCTGGCAAGCTGTTCTTATCCGATGGGCGGGCCAGGATGGTCTTTTTGCGGGAGGAATGGC
>JAHJUF010000299.1 GCA_018829095.1 Pseudomonadota bacterium
ACCCGGCCGAGGATTACCACCAGGACTTCCACAAGACCCACCCCATCCGCTACAAATTCTACCGCTGGAACTCGGGCCGGGACCAGTTCCTGGAAAAAATCTGGGGCAAGGCCAAGGATAAGCCCTGACGCCGGGCCGGTTTCCGCGAAAGGCCCAGGAGCCTTTTCCGGGCCGCGGGGATGGCGGCCCGGAACCGGCGGGGTTGCTTCCCGGAATGACCACGTCCATGCCCCTGCCTTGCATTTTCCACTTCTGTGACTAGATTATTGATATTGGGAACGCATCCGTGGGGATGCGCGCCTGTTGGAACCCAGCCTGACAAGACGCAGGGAAAAGCTGAATGAGCCAGGTTCCGCCATACGGAATACAAGATAGGGGAAAAGGCGGTGTTGCCCGTATTTGCGCCCCCGGCCTCCAGGAGCCCCCTCCTCTGTCCAGCCCCGGGGAGGCAGGTGGCCGGTACGGACTTCATACCGGCAGAATACTGCATTCACCCCATATACGGGGCTCAGGCCCGGCCCTATATTGGTTTCAACACCAGCGGGAATCGCTGGACCAAAGGAGAAGAAAGCATGGCGGATCAAACGACAACCCCCCAGCACTGCCCGGGATTCCAGGACTTCCGGAATCTCAGTTCCTTTGTGTGCAAGTGCCCCGGCTGCGGCAAGGAGAAAGAAATCTTCTCGGACGAGTTCAACAAGCCCCAGACCTGCAAGGGTTGCGACAAACCCATCGACTTCACCCAGTGCTCCCTCGAAGGCCAAGGGGGGAAATCGGCCCCTTGATAGGGCCCGAAACCCGTCGTGAAACATCCTGCGCGCGGGGAATCGTTCGGCGGAATCAGACAACCGGATGCGTGTGTCGGGGCTGGCACCGCTTCGTATCTACGCCGGATGTTCCCCGCGCCATTTTTTTGGACAAATCCCTTGCGAATTTTTCCCACGCCCGCCCCGGTGGCTTCCCCGCAGGAACCTGCCCTTTTCAGGCGCCGGAACATCCTGGCGCCGGAAAAACCTCCGTGGGGAGAACGCCATGAAAAAAATCCAGCCATTCCCTTGTCCTGATCACGGTCTTGTCCCTCCTGTCCCTGGTTCTCGTGCTCTTCCCGGCGTCCCCCGCCCCGGCCCCGGGCCCGGACGGTCCGGTTTTCTTTGCTCCCCTGGTCAAGAAGGTGAAGCACGCGGTCGTAAGCCTCCTGTACTTCCAGCGGAAGGATAACTCCTTCTACGTGGCCTTGGCCCCTGAAAGACAGGGGCGGCCCTGGCCGGGGCCGTTCCGGGGGTCCGGTGACCGGAGAGGACGCCATGATCCTGTACAAAGACCGAACGGACGCGGGAAAGTCCCTGGCCGAACGCGTGGCCCAGGAGGTCCCGGACCCCGTGCGGCCCCTGGTCCTGGGCATTCCCCGGGGCGGCGTGCCCGTGGGGGCGCCCCTGGCCCGGCTGCTTTCCTGCCCTCTGGACGTCCTGGTCCTGCGCAAGCTACCCATCCCTGGAAACGACCAGATGGGCTTCGGGGCCGTGACCCTGGGCCGGATGGTCCTCCTGAACCAGCGATTGGTGGACCTGGGGTACGTGGACCCGCACCGGATTCCGGGCATCGTGGACGAGGTCTATCGGGAGGTGCTCCGGCGAAACCGGGCGTACCGGGGCGACCGGCCCTTTCCCGAGGTCTCGGGACGCACGGTGTTCGTGGTGGATGACGGCCTGGCCACGGGCTACACCATGCTGGTGGCCCTGGATTTCCTCCGGGAACAGGCGCCGGAAAGGCTGGTGGCCGCCGTGCCCGTGGCCCAAGCCAACGCCTGGGAGCTTGCCGGGCGCAAGGCGGACCATGTGGTCTGCCTCCACGTGGACCATGGTTATTCTTTTTCCGTGGCCTCGTTTTACCGGTCGTTTCCCGACCTGGAAGACCAGGAGGTCATCCGGATTCTGGAGTCCATGCCCTCCCCGGCCCGGGCATCTGCGGACCACCGGCCCAAGCATCCCTGAACCACGAGGAGAACCGTCATGCAGCTCACAAGTCCGGCCTTTGGACACAACCAGGAAATCCCCTCCAGGTTCTCCTGCGATGGCGACAACGTGAACCCTCCCCTGGAAATCTCCGGCGCGCCTCCCGGGACGGCATCCCTGGTCCTCATCCTGGAGGACCCGGACGTGCCCAGGAACCTGAAGGAGGACGGCATGTGGGACCACTGGGTCCTGTTCAACATGCCCCCTGACCTTGCCCACATCTACGAGAACGAGGAGCCCCCGGGACGCCACGGCACGGGAACCGCCGGCAACACCGGCTATTTCGGCCCATGCCCTCCAGACCGCCGGCACCGCTATTTCTTCAAACTGTTCGCTCTGGATGTCCGGCTGGGCCTGCCGGAACGAGTCAGCAAGGCCGAGGTGGAAAGCGCCATGTCCGGCCACGTCCTGGCCAGCGCCGAGCTGGTGGGCCTGTACGAGCGGAAAAAGGGCTGATCCGGGATGGGGCTTTCTCCGGCGGGAATCCTGTTCGACATGGACGGGGTGTTGGTGGACTCGAGGAGCGCCTGGCACGCGTCCTTTTCCCATACCTTTCCCCGGAAGCCCGAGCCGGATTCCCCCCGTTGAAAAAGGGGGCGAGGAGGGAGTTCCTCCCTTGCCCTCCCTGCCGCATCGGGGGCGCGGGGGCAGGGAAAATCAGAGGCGCTGGTCCGTGAAGAGTTCGCGGGCCGGCGTTTTCACGTTCAGGGACCGTTCCCCGGCCCGGCCCCGCACGAGGACCGTCACGTCCTCCCCTTCCCGGGTCCTGGCGTGGGCTGCGCAAAGCCCCGAGGCCCATTCCAGGGCTTCGGGCCCGGCCGGCCCCACCAGTAACACCCGGGGGCCCGGGCGATTCTCCAGGCACAGGAGGGTACCCGTGGACGGATCTAACAGATTTTCGATCTTCTCGTTGTCAGCCAGGGTACGGCCCACCACCGCCCGGTTTTCCGCGTCCAGGCGGAAATGCCGGCCGTGCTTCAACAGCTCCAGCTCCCCTTCCAGAACATCCTCCTGGTGGCTCAAAAGATCGGCCAGGCGGCGGGAAAAACCCACGTCCGTCAGGAGGCAGCCTCCGGCCGGGGTGGGGTATCGGGTGATGCCGTAGGACTCGGCCAGGGCCATCTGGGGTTTTCTCGAGCGTCCCGAGAAATCCAGAAGCCTCTCCCGGTCCACGAGACCCTGGATCTCCATGGGGGTGGGGTCCAGCTTTTTGGCGGAAAGGGGTCGGAGGATGCGCCCCCGCCAGCCGGATTGCTTTTCCACGTACCGGAGGGACTGGCGGGTCTGGCTCATGGGACGCTGGCCCACCACCTCGCCGGAAAACAGAAAATCCATCCCCTCCGCTTCCATGATCTCCCCGGCCAGGCGGAACATGAGGGCATGGCAGTCCATGCAGGGGTTCATGTTCCGGCCGAAACCGCAGCGGGGGTTTTTCAACATCTCCATGTACTTCCCGGTGATCCGTTCCACCCGGAGGGGGACCCCCGTGGCGGCCGAGGCCTTCCGGGCCTTGTCCGCCGGGAAGAACGGGGTTTCGAAACTCACCCAGGACACCTCGATCCCCTGGTCCCGGAGCACCAGGGCCGAGAGGATGCTGTCCAGCCCGCCCGAGCACAACCCCAGGGCCCGGACCTTTTTTTCGAATCGTTCGTTCATGGCTTCCGTGGTTTTCTGGTTTCCTTATGGCGGCCCGGGGGGGAAACCGCTTGGACCGCCCCGGCCCCATGGTCTAAGATGGGCCTCTCGCTTGGGATGCAAACCCCGCCGCGCCGGACGTCTTTTGCCATCCCGGCCGCAGGCCTGTCAAGGAAACGAAAGGAAAAGGAACCATGCCCCCTGGAACGGTCCGGGTCAAGAAGATCCTGGACGCCCTGGCCGCCCTCTACCCCGAGGCCGCGACCCAGCTCACCCACGAAAACGCCTTCCAGCTCCTCACGGCCACCATCATGAGCGCCCAGTGCACGGACCGCCAAGTGAATCAGGTGACCCCCCGGCTGTTCGCCCGGTATCCCACCCCCGAGGACCTGGCCGGGGCGGACATCTCCGAGTTGGAAGCCATCATCCGGTCCACGGGTTTTTTTCACAACAAGGCCAAAAACATCCGGGCTGCGGCCGGGGCCCTGGTGGATCGCCACGGCGGCGAGGTGCCCCCTGACATGGATTCCCTGACCCGGTTGCCCGGAGTGGGCCGAAAAACCGCCAACGTGGTACGGAGCGCCTTCTTCGGGCTCCCCTCCGTGGTGGTGGACACCCATGTGGCCCGAATAAGCCGCCGCCTGGGCCTGACGGACGAAAAAGACCCGGAAAAGATCGAGCAAGACGTCATGGCAGTGCTGCCCAAGGCCTCGTGGAGCGATTTCTCCATCCAGCTTATTTACCACGGCCGAAAGGTCTGCCGGGCCCGGACTCCCCTATGCGGAGAGTGCCTCCTGGCGGACGGGTGCGACTACGGGCGGGAATGGCGGAAGGGGAAGGCGGAGCCAGGGGCGTGAGACCGGAGGCCAAAAAAAAGCCCCGGGCCGGTTTCCCGGTCCGGGGCCATGCTGCTTTTGATAACGCCAGGATGAAGCTCGATTAGAACTTGAGCTCCAGCTTGTTATACACGGAGATGGCGTTCTCGATCTTCATGTTCGCGTTGCCCTGCTGCCAGAAGTCACCGGCGTCCAGGTAGGCGGCGATGAACTCGTAGCTCAGGTTGTCGTAGATCTGGTAGTTCACGAAGAGGTCGTACTCTTCGCCGTGATCCTGGCTCACATTGGCATCCGGGTCTTCGGCGTCAGACGTACCGAAGAGCAGCTTCATGCTCAGGTTCTCCATGGGGGTGATGCCAGCGCCCAGGTAGAGAACCTTCGCACCCTGACGGGCGGTATTTCCTCTGGTCAGGTTGCCCATGCCGCCCAGGGTGTTCTCGGTGTCCTGGGAGGTGGAGGTGAGGATCCACAGCTTCTCCCAGTCATCGCCGGGGCCGGCAGCGCTGTTGTTCTTGGTGGGGTCGGTGTCGACGCCATTGGCGTCACGACCATCGCCGCTCATGAAGGCATAGCCGATCTCGAAGGTGAAGGGGGCCACATCGTAACCGAATTCCAGGTTCCACGCCAGGCTGTCCTGGTCCACGTCC
This sequence comes from Pseudomonadota bacterium, assembly GCA_018829095.1. Taxonomy (GTDB): domain Bacteria; phylum Desulfobacterota; class Desulfobacteria; order Desulfobacterales; family Desulfatibacillaceae; genus JAHJUF01. The sequence continues at coordinate 5,131 of JAHJUF010000299.1, forward strand.
GCGATGGCGTTGGGAACGGCGTACACGTTGCGGTCAAACTCCATGGCGTTGCCGAACTGGTAGACAATCTCGCCCTGGTAGCGGACGGGACCCGTGCTGCCCTTGAAGTAGGGAAGCAGGGCGTAGGTCTTGCTGGTGAAGGGCACCGCGTTGGGGAAGTTGAAGGTGGCAATGGGATTGTCGGAGGCCGTCTTGCCCATGGTCATGGCGGAAAGCAGACCACAAGTCAGGTTCTCCATCTTGTAGATGCCGGCCAGGTAGTAGGTGTCGCTGTCGCTGTCGGTGTAACGGTTGTCCATGGCATCCAGTTCGGCGTTCTTCTGGATGATGGCGATCACGTACAGGTTGCCGATGGGCAGGGTGTACTTGATACGGTCGGCGGGACCCTCGTTATCAGCGAACAGGGTGCCCCATGCGAAGCCGGACATACGGCCCACGTCGAATTTGCCAACGCCCGTGGTGACGGTCATGTAGGCGTGCTCGAACTCGATGTTGGTTTCGGGATCGCCGCTCATGGCGGGGTCAACCGCGGTGCCCAACACTCTCTCCAGGGCGTCGAAACGCAGGGTGGCGGTGAGGAAGTCCGTGGGGCGGAACCGAGTCTGCAGGCGGAACCGCTGATCCATGAAGGAGCTGGTGGCGTCCGGGGCGCCGGCGGTTTCTTCCGCCAGGAGCTGATGGACATTCATCTTGGCGCGGACACGGAGGGAACCCTCAAAATCCACCATGTCGCTGGAAACGGCGAAGGCGGGGGCGGCCGTCATCATGGCGAGCGCCACCACGCACAGAATCAACGCGATTTTCTTCATTCTCTTCTTCCTCCTTTAGTGTTTCCTCGTTTTCCTCGATTTTCCTCTAGCCTCGATACTGCCTTTCGGGCTGTCAACCCCGGTTCGGATTCGGACGGTGACCTTCCTTTCGTCTTTCCGGCTGTCCCTGGCGCCTCCTCCGAAGCGCCGGGCCGCCGGGGGGTTCCCGGTTCGTGGAATGCGCCCCTGGCTCCTCAACCATGGATGCACTCCGCCCTCTTTTACCAATTGGGGCCAGATTTACTCCCGAAAAAATGGCTTGTCAACCTTTTTTTCGCTGTTTTTTTCGCATCTTGCGCCCTCCGGATCACGATCCGGAGGCCCCATGCAAGGAGTTACTCTCCCAACTGGTTGATTTCATATATAATAACAACACTCTTCCCGCTCTTGCCCAGGCTGTCGCGCTCCTGGACCACCGCGCAGGCGAGTTCCGTCATTCCATCGTTGTCCACATCCCCCACCGTGAAATCCGGGACATACCCCGAAATCTCCCGGGTGGTCCAGGCCTCGACGAAACCCAGGCCGTCCCAGTAGAGCCCCCGGACCGTGGCCGAGGTGTAGAGCCGGAAACGGGCCAGAAGCTTTCCGGCCGAGCCCTGGTTGTCCACGGTCACCAGCTCCATGCCAGCCCCAGCGGGCATGGCCATCACGCGGCCGGGCAGGAACTGAATGGACGAGTCCTTTTCGTCCGGGTTTCTGTCCATCTGCTTTTCCGTGCCCCCGAAGTCCTGGCCGTTCTTCCACAGGAACTCCCCGGATTCGTCCCAGGCCCGAAGGCGGTCCCGGTTGTCCACGGCCACGATCATGGGCGCGGTCTCTCCAAAGCTTCCCCGGGCCAGGCCGAACACCAGGGTCCCGCCAGGCAGGGGCAGGCTGCCCTGTTTTTCGTATCCGTTTTTGGCTTCAACCGGGTTCAGGCGGTAAATCCCAGGGAGAAAGGCCTCCGAGGCCCCGCCATTCTGCCCGTAGAGCTCCACCCCGCCCTTTGCTGCGATGGTCCGAAACGCCCAGTTCTGATTCTGGGCCAGAACAACGAGCCCCGCTCCCCCGGGGGAAAGGCCCGGGGCCAGGGCCCCGGAGGCTTCCAGTACGAAGGATTCCAGGCGGCCGTTGGCCCCCAGGGAAGTCACGAAAATTTCGGCCCGGCCATTGCCGTTGACATCCCCGGCGTCCAGCCAGAGATTCTTCCGGTGGGCCGGCCCCTCGAACTGGGCCAGGGTCACCAGGCGGCCCTGCTCCAGGCGCTTGACCCAGACGTTCCGGCGGTCCATGACCAGGACCTCGTTGGCCCCGTCCCCATCGGCATCCGCGCAGGCCAAGCCGGAAACCTCGGCACGGATGGCCGGGCTTTTCCAGAAACCCGCCCCGCTCCGAGATGTTTCCACCGCGCCCGGCGCGGGCAGGCTGGGAGCATCAAGGGTTCCCCGGTCCAGGAGACGGTCCGGGTGGGCGTACAAAGGAACTGGAGCCGCAGTTGGAACGGGAGCCGGAGCGGCCGGAGCGGCGGCGGTGATCCCCAGGATCCGGTCCCTGACTCCCGCAGCCAGGACGTCCACCCCGGCGATGACCTGGCCCATGCCCTGGACCTGACTGTAAACCGGATTCGGGGCGCCGGGGGCGCCGGCCTCCTTGACCCAGGCATCCAGGCTCACCGCCTGGCCCAGGACCGTGAGGCTGCCCCACACCGCGTAATCCGCCCCCAGTTGCCCGGCCAGGGCGTCGGCCCTTTCCGGTGTCATGGGCCCGGAGTCCTTTTCCAGAATGGCCAGGACCCGGCTCTTTTCCACCACCGAAATCCGGCCGTCGACCGCCAGGCGGGAGGCCAGCATGTCCACCACCCCCCGCTCCAGGAAGCCCATATTGTCCTGGGAATGAACGGCAAAGGGGAACACCACAGCCTTCAACACCGCAGCCGGGGCCCAGCCAGCGGCCAGGACCACGGCCGAAAAGGCCGTCAGGACGAACAAGCTCCGGAATGTTTGTTTTCGACTCTGCATGGGCCATCTCTCCCGGACGGCGGCACCTTGAAAAAAGCCCCGTCCATGTTCAGGGGACAATATGACGCAGTGCGTCATAAGCGTCAAGCCTTTTTTTCCTCCTCCTCAAACCAGGCCCGGATGATGAGCCGGGCGTACTCCCCGGCCCGGGTCCCCCGGAACTCGCCATGGGCCGCCAGGACAGCCACCGCCAGTTTCCGAGGGCCGTTTTTTTCCTGGGCGAAACCCACGAACCAGTCGAAATGGACCTGATCCGAGGCGTCATTGATGGAGCCGGTCTTGCCGCCGATGACCAGGTTTCTCAAAACCCGGTCCCGCGAGGCACGCAAGAAGGGTTTCCGGGCCGTGCCGGACTCCACGGTGGCCACCATGAGGTCCCGGAGGCAGTCGGCGGTCTCTTTCCGGCAAACTGTCCGGGTCCGGCCCCGGAGAGGAGCCCGATGCACCACCTGGCCCGGGGCCTGTTCCACCCGGTCCACGAACACGGGCTCGGGCATGGCCCCGTTGTTCACCACCGCCGCAGCCACCAGGGCCGCGTGGAGGGCGGTCATGCGGGTGGTGCGGTTGAACCCGCAGGCGGCCTCAGCCTCGGCAAAGGGCGAGACCGGGGATTCGAACACGCTGGGGGTGATCTCCACAGGGCAGGACAGAGCCTGGTTGAACCCGAAATTTTCCGCCCAGCCGTCCAGGGCCTGGCCCCCCAGTTGGCACCCCAGCTTGCCGAACACGGGGTTCACGCTTTGGGCAAAGGACTCGGAAAAGCTGATTTCATTGGTTTGGCGGTTGGCCACGTCCTTCAACTGGGACCGGTACAGGGTGTGGGGCCCGCCGTTGTAGAGCATCTCCGAATCCGGCGTCAGCCCGCATTGCTCCATGGCCGCCGCCGCGGTGACGATCTTGAAGATGCTGGCTGCGGGAAACAGGTGGGAAACAGCGGGCAGGCGGGAGACAGCCTGGCCGTCCCAGCCCGTGAGGAACACCACCCTGCCGCTTTCCGGCTCCACGG
>JAHJUF010000300.1 GCA_018829095.1 Pseudomonadota bacterium
CAGGCCCCGGCCCAGGTGGCGCAGGCCCCGGCCCAGGTGGCCCAGGCTCCGCCCCAGGCGGCTTCGGCTCCGGCCCAGGTGGCTGTGGTCACCCATCCAGCATCCTTGTTCGATGATGGCAGCGCCCGGTTTTTCCAGTACGAGGCCAACGGCCAGACCATCCGCTACTTCATCCTGAAAAGCTCCGACAACGTGATCCGGGCGGCCTTTGACGCCTGCGATGTCTGCTGGCCCGCAGGCAAGGGTTACCAGCAGGACGATGAGTACATGATCTGCAGGAACTGCAACCGGCGCTTTGAGTGCATCAGGGTGAACGAGGTCCAGGGCGGCTGCAACCCCGCGCCTCTGGCCCGGCGGGTGGAAAACGGTCAGGTGGTCCTGGAAGTGTCCGACATCCTCAAGGGCGGCCAGTACTTCAACTTCGATGGAAAGGCCTAACGCCCATGAATCTCCTGACCATTGCAAGGAAGAACCTGGCCCGGCGCAAGGGCAAGGCTGCCTTCATCACCGCCGGGCTCGCCGTGGGCGCGGCCACGGTGGTGGCGGTGGCCGCCTTTGTGGGCTCCATGCAGGCCGACATCAACCACAAGCTGGAGCAGTACGGGGCCAACATCCTCATCATGCCCGAGGTGAAGAGCCTGGGCCTGAACTACGCGGGCATTCAGCTGGGGGGCGTTTCCGTGGCCACCCGGGAGATTCCCCAGGAAGAACTGGCTCTCATCCACACCATCAAGAACAAGGCGAACATAGCCGCCGTGAGCCCCCTGGTCCTGGGGGCTGTGGCCGTGAACGGCCGGGAGGTTCTTCTGGCGGGGGTGGATTTTTCCGCCGTGGGGATCATCAAACCCTGGTGGAAGGCGGACGGGGCTTTTCCCGTGGGGGATCAGGCCCTTCTTGGCTCCGAGGCGGCCCGGCACCTCTCCCTTTCCCAAGGGGGCGGATTTTCCCTGAGCGGCCGGGAGATCCGGGTGTCCGGGGTGTTGGCGTCCACGGGTTCCCAGGACGACAACCTGGTGTTCATGCCCCTTGCCGAGGCCCAGACCATCCTGGGCAAGGAAGGCCTGGTCACCATGGCCGAAGTGGCTGCCCTGTGCGGGGCCTGCCCGGTGGACGAGATGGTGAACCAGATCGCTGAAAAGATTCCAGGGGTCAAGGTCATGGCCATCCGCCAGGTGGTCCAGGGCCGCATGGACACCCTGGACAAGATCAAGGGACTTTCCTGGGGCGTGTCCGGCGTGGTGGCCGTGGTGGGGGCCATGGTGATGCTGGTGACCATGATGGGCAGCGTCCGGGAGCGCACCCGGGAGATCGGGGTGCTCCGGGCCGTGGGGTTCCGCAAGTCCCACGTGGTGAAGGTGCTTCTGGCCGAGGCTGTGGCCCTGTCCGTCCTGGCCGGGGTGGTGGGCTGGGTCGTGGGCCTGGCCGGGGCCCAGGCAGCCCTGGTTTTCCTGGTTGACGCCAACCACGTCCGGGTGGCGCTGGACCCGCTTCTAGCCGCCGTGTCCGTGGGGCTCACCCTGGTCCTGGGCATGGCCGCCACGGCCTACCCGGCCTGGCAGGCGGCCCGCCTGGACCCGGGCATGGCCCTTCGTGCCTTATAACAGGCTGCCCAAAAACGCGATCTGCGGCGTTGCGCTTCTTCCCTCGTCACTGCGGCGTACAGAAGTACGCCTCATTCCTCGGGATTCGCGCGCCTTGCAGCTCATCGCTTTTGAACCGCCTGTCCCTTGATGATTCCCCGGGGTGGCTTGGCCGCGCCCGGCAGGTATAAGGAGAAATCCCATGGAGCATATTGTCGCCCAGGGCCTTTCCCGGCGGTACGGAACCGGCCACACCGCCGTGGACGCCCTTCTGGACGTGAGTTTTTCCATCAATTCCGGTGAGTTCGTGGCTGTGATGGGGGAGAGCGGGGCTGGAAAATCCACCCTCCTCTCTTTGTTGGGGGCCATGAACCCGCCCACCTCGGGGCGCTATGTGGTGGACGGCATTGACGTGTACGGCCTGCCCTCGGAAAAGAGGGCGGATTTTCGGCGGGAGTATCTGGGGTTCGTGTTCCAGAGCCAGAACCTGGTGCCCTACCTGACCCTGGCGGAGAACGTCATGTTGCCTCTGGCCGTGGTGAAGGAGTCCTCCAGGAAGAAGCGGGAAATGGCCCGGGCCGCCCTGGAGCGGGTGGGCCTGGAGGACCTTGGCCACCGGCTGCCCGATGAGGTTTCCGGCGGGGAATGCGGCCGGGCGGCCATTGCCCGGGCCGTGGTGAACCAGCCGCCGGTGATTCTGGCCGATGAGCCCACAGGCAGCCTGGACTCGGCCACGGGCACCCGGATCATGAAACTTCTGGCTGACTTGAACGGCCAGGGCTCCACCATCATCATGGTGACCCACAGCGAGGCATCGGCGGAATACGCCAACCGCCTGATCCGTATCGTTGACGGCCGTCTGGCCCGTTCGGCCCATTCCCCCAAGGCCGGGGTCCTCCTGGTCTGCTGAATGCAAAAGGGGCCTCCCCTCGCCGGGGAGGCCCCTTTTGTCCTTCGGTTTTCCCGCCGCCGTTCTACTTGGCCACCATGGCCCTCATCATGTCCCCGGCGTTTTCCGCGTGGTCCGCGATGTTGCCCGTGGTCTCCACCAGACGGATCATGTGGAAGATGGTGACCGGGTCCGTGCAGGTGGAGAAGATCAGGCGGCTCAAGGTCGCCTCGTGCTGGTCCGCGTCGTGTTCCATCTGGCGGATGTTCCGGACGATCTCCTTCACCAGGATGCGCTGGTCCTCCTGGAAGCTGTTGAAGTAGGTCCGGGCCTCGGACACCATCCGGGCCAGCTCTTCGATGGGAGTGATGACCGAGTCCACCAGGAGGGTGAACTCCTTTTCCAACTCCTTGGGCACTCCGGGGTCCGGGCGGTAGGACAGCCAGTCCAGGGTATGCTTCACAGCGTCCAGAACCTTGTCCTGTTCCCGGAGGTAGCGGAAGAGCTGGAACTTGTCCACCGGGAGCAGGGTCCCCTTGGGGAGATGCCCCCGGATGCGCCGCTTGATGGCGTCGGCCTGGTGTTCCAGTTCGGTGACGTCCTTGCGGAACTTCTCGTAGGACTCGCACCGGTCAGCCAAGTGGCATTCGATAGCCTGTTGGAAGGCCCAGGCGCATTCCTTCACCTTTTCGGCGTGCTCCTGCAGGCCTTCAAAGGGGGAGGTGACGAACATTTTCATGAAAGGGATTCTCATGCTTGGCCTCACAGGAAAAGGTCAAGAAGCTGGAAGATGGCCATGCTGGTGATGGCGGCCGCTGGTACGGTGAGCACCCAGTATAGCATGATGCGGAACACGATATTGTAGTTCACCGCTTCCAGGCCCCGGGCTAGCCCCACACCCAGGACACCGCCCACGGCGGCGTGGGTGGTGGAAACGGGCAACCCCATATTGGAGGCGACCAGCACCGTGGTGGCGGCGGCGAAATCCACGGAAAACCCCCGGGTGTTGGTGAGGGTGGTGATGCGGTGGCCCAGGGTGTCCATGACCCGGTAGCCGGCCATGGAGATGCCCGCCGCAATTCCCACGCCCCCAAAGAGGAGCAGAAACACCGGCACGGGAACCTGGGCGCCGATGGTCCCCTTGGTCACCAGGAAATAGATGACCGCCAGGGGGCCGATGGCATTGGCCACGTCGTTGGCCCCCCCGGCCAGGGCCACGTAACAGGAGGAGCCTACCTGGATGAAGCGGAAGATCTCCTCCGCGCCATCCCGCTCATCGTGGCGCAGGAATTTTTTTAGCAGGGCCCGGACCGCAAATCCCAGGATGGTGGCCAGGACGATGGCAATGGCAATGGCCTTGGGCCCGGCCACGTTCAGGGTTTTGCCCAGGGGCGTCTTGAACAGGAAGGACAGGACCACCACAAAGAGGATCGCTCCCGAAAACCAGGGCGACAGCTTCAGGGCCTGGAGGAAGGGCCGCTTGTGGGAGGTCACGGTTTTGATGATGATCTTGAACATGATGTAGGAAAGGACCAGGGCGAACACCGGGGAGATGACCCAGCTGGCCACCACCGCTCCCAATTTTCCCCATTGGATGACCGAAAAGCCCTTGGCCGAGATGCCGAACCCGATCATGGCGCCCACGATGGAGTGGGTGGTGGATACGGGCAGGGACTTCCAGGTGGCGAAGGAGACCCACAGGGCTGCGGCCAGAAGCGCCGCCAGAGCGCCCAAAAGGGCTGCGCGGGGGTCGGACATGACCTCGGAGGATACAATGCCCTGGCGGATGGTCTCGGTGACGTGGCCACCTATGAAAACCGCGCCCACGATGTTCAAGATGCCGGCGATGAAGACCGCCTGGCGCAGGGTGATGGCCTTGGCTCCCACGGCCGAGGCCATGGAGTTGGCCACGTCGTTGGCCCCGATGTTCCAGGCCATGTAAAAGCCTAATGCGTAACCGAAAATCAGGATGCCGTAATGAAGGCCCATGGGATAGGCTCCTGGTTCCTTTCCCGCCGGGGAGGACTCCCCCGGCCGCAAACCGTCTCGGCAAGACGAAGAAAATCAGAAAAACAGGGGGGGGGTGGAAAACGGGAAAACAGATGGAAAGCCCCATACCCGTGCCGCCCTTCTCGCTGAATTCGGCCGTGATGTCAAGAGCGATTGAAGCCAGGTTTCATTGATCCAGGCAGCTTCAAAGAGAAGGGAACTGCAGATCATGCAGACAACAAAAATGGATTTCACAGATAGAGCGGTTGCGGGAAGAAATCCTCCGGTCCCCCTTTTTCAAAGGGGGGAACCCGGCCCGGGCCGCGTTTCAAAAAACCGTCCTTTGTTTCAGAAAGACCTAAAAGCCCGGAAACAAAAAGTCCGGAGCCCCATTATCAGAGGCTCCGGACTCGGTATTCAAGGAGAAAGCCTATAGGGTTTCCTCCCGCAAAATCCACATTCTACACATTCCCGGCGGGCACGCTGCCCTGGGCCTCCACGGTGTAGTCCTCCAGGGTTTCCGGGGGATTGTAGAAAACGGCCGTGAAGGGCAGCAGGGTGTTGGGGGCCACGTCCACGTTGCTGTCCTGGATCCCCTTGCGGTTTTTCAGGGCCGACTTGACCTCTTCTTCGGTGAGACGCCGGATCTGGGCGTCGGAAATCTGGTTGCCTGCGTAGAGCATCTGGATGCCCACCCTGTTTCCGGACTGTTCGTAGAGGACCGCCTGGATACGGAGGTAGCTCCGGGCGTCGGGGTAGTCGTTTCGGACGTGGCCCCGGACCACGATGACCGTCTGGCCCTGGTGGTTTTCCAGTATATAGCCCTTCACGTCGTCCATGATGACCAGGCCCCTGGCCCCGCTGTCCGCCAGTCCGGCCCCGGTTCCGCCGCCGCCGAGGATGGGCACATCCACGCCCATGAACTTCATGATGGTGAGAGCCCCGAAGGCGCCTCCCAGGGCCAGGATCACCAGGAGCATGGCAAACAGGGGCCGGCTGGTCCGCCCAGTGGGTGGGGGTACGAAGAAGGGGGCTTCGTCCTCCTCTCCCTCCTGGATCTCTTCCTGGGCGTGGGTCCGCTCATAATCGTACTCCATAGTGGATCCGGCATCAGCCGCCTCGGCCGAGTCCATCTCCATGGTGACCCCGCCGTCCAGGGAACCGGCTTCCTCCCCGCCCTCCATATCCAGGTCCGCGTCCATGTCAAAGTCGATGTCAAGGCCCGGATCCTCGGCCATGGCCCGGGGCTTGGGCTCGGCATCCAGGGTCTCGCCCATGTCCAGGTCGATTTCCAACTCGCCGCCCTGGCCATCGGTGCCGAGTTCCATGGAGTCCAGATCCAGCTCCTCGGGTTCGCCTGGCCCCGCAGCCGCCGCGAGATCCAACTCATCCCGCCCGGAGATGTCCAGGTCCCCCAGGTCCAGGTCGCTATCCTCGGATCTGGCCGCGGCCGGTTCGGGCTCCAGGTCACCCAGGTCTCCCAGATCCATGTCCAGGTCTCCCAGGTCCATCTCGCCGGTGGCCTCGGCCACAGGCTCCGGGGCGGCTTCCAGGTCCCCCAGGTCCAGGTCGAGATCCAGGTCGCCGGAGGGTTCGGCCGGGGTCCCTTCCAGGTCGCCCAGGTCCAGTTCCCCCGCATCCTCGGGCGCGGCGGCTTCCAGGTCGAACAGGCCCAACTCGTCCTCTTCGGAATCGAAACCGTCTTCCATCACCTGGGTCTTGTCCAGGTCGGAATCCTCGGTTTCCGGTTCCGGGGCCGTTGTTTCGGCATCCAGTTCGCCCAGGTCGAGATCCAGCTCGTCGCCGAGGTCCCCGCCCAGGTCGGCGGCTTCCTCCTCCATGGGCTCCAGGCTTCCCAGGCCCAGGTCGTCCCCGCCCAGTTCGCCCAGGTCGAGGTCGTCCCCGCCCAGGCCGAGGTCGTCACCGGCTTTCATGGAAGCCTCGGGGGAGAGGTCCATTTCCTGGGCGCCATCGTCCGGGCCGGTGGCGGCCAGGGCCTCTTGTATGGCTATAAGGTCTTCGCCACCAGAAGGAGGCGGTGCGGCCACGGCTTCCTCGTCGCCGAAGTCCAGGCCCATGTCCAGGTCCAGGTCGAGTTCGCCCTCGGGCATGTCCCCGGCGGCCTCTTCGGTCTCCAGACCGGAAAGCTCCGGGAGGTCCAGATCCAGGTCCTCCACCGGGGCCGCCTCGGCCTGCCGGGTTTCCGCCCCGCCCAGGTCGCCCAGGTCCAGGTCGTCCGATTCAGCCTTGGCTGCGGCCGGGGCTTTGTGGGAAACCTCCATATCCTCTTGGGCTTCGGCCTCATCCAGTTCAAAGTCCGGGAGCCCCAGGTCCATGTCATCCCCGGCTGCGGCGGCAGGTTCCTCCTCCTCCAGCGCGCCCAGATCACCCAAGTCCAGGTCGTCCACCTCGGCTTTGGCCTCGGTCGGGGCGGCGTGGGAAACCTCCATGTCTTCCTGGGCCTCGGCCTCATCCAATTCGAAATCCGGAAGCCCCAGGTCGTCCCCGGTCTCTGGAGCCGAGGCGGCCAAGTCATCCTCCCCCAGGTCGCCCAGGTCCCCCAGGTCCAACTCCTCGCCCGAATCCATGGCCGCAATGGCGTCCCCGGCCTCTTCCTCCAGATCCGGGAGTCCCAGGTCCAGTTCGTCCGCCGCGGCCACAGCCTCCTCGGGAAAGCCCAGGTCGTCGTCGTCGTCCAGGCCTGGCAGGCCCAGGTCCTCCATATCCACCAGGGGTTCGGGCACCTTGGGAGCCGCCTTCCGGGGCGGGGGCGGGGGCGGGGGGGCTGCCACCTTGGGCTTTGGGGCCTCGCCTCCCAGGGAGAAAAGGTCGGATTCCAGTTCGTCGTCGGAGAAGCCGCCCGAGGCTCCGGCGTCCGAGGCGTCCGCTACGGCAAGGGCCTCGTTCAGGCCTTCCAACTCGGGGAAGTCCGGCAGGCCCAGGTCTTCTTCTTCCTGTTCTTGTCCGTCCTGGTCCGAAAGGGCCAGGGATTCCTCATCCAGGGCCTCGGGGGGAAGCCCGCCGGCCGGGGCCGGACCCACGGAAAATATATGCTGGCATTCGGAGCACCGAATCTTGACCTGTTTGTCCTGGACGGCCTCTTCGTCCAGGCTGAATCGGGTGCCGCATTTTTCACAGGCGATGATCATGGCGAGTCCCCGCGATTAAGGTTTCAGGGCGTATATTCCGGGCAGACCCCGGTATTTTTCGGCGTGGTCCAGACCGTATCCCACCAGAAAACCACGGGGCACGGAAAGGCAGCTATAATGGATCTCCACGGCCTTTTGCCGTCGCTCGTTCTTGTCAATCAGGGCGCAAAGGCGCACCGAGCGGGCCCCCAGGCCCTTGCAATGCTCCATGAGGAAATGCGCCGTGATGCCGGTGTCCACGATGTCTTCCACCAGCAGGACGTCCTTGCCCGTGAGATTGAGGGTCACGTCCTGGCTGAGGTGGACGCCGCCGGCCGGGTTCGTGCCCATGCCGTAGGAGGACAGCCGGATAAAGTCGATGCCAGCGGGAATCGTCAGGTTTCGGGCGAGATCCGCCAGGAAGATGAAAGCCCCCATGAGCACACCCACCAGGACCAGTTCACCGTCTTGATAATCAACGGAAATTCTTTGCGCCATCTGTGAAACCTCGGCTTGGATTCGGTCCTTGCCGAACACGGCGTCGAGGCTGGTCATTAGGATCCTTTGGGTTGGCAGGCGGTGTGAGGATACAGCCTGTGCCGCGTTTTCCTGGACGAACCGAAACCGGGCCGCACGAGAGCGATCATCGGTTTTGTTTGGAACGGCGGACAGGTCTTTCCGGGGCAAGTGTACGGACATTCGTTGTCTTGACGTACACTTATCTGCTTCGACATACATGGAAAGCCCCGCCGTGTCAATCCTGTTTGGGCTTTTTTGGGTGGGAGGGAGTCCGTAAAAAAACGCCGGGAGCCCCGGGGCACGGGCCTGGCTGTAGGCCCGGCCCCAGGAGGGTCATAGGCCCGTTTCCGCAAGCCTTTTGACCAGTTCCATCTGGTCGTCCGTCAGTTCTTTCGGCATTTCCAACAGGATACGCACGTACAGGTTCCCCTTGTTTTTGCCCTTCATGTCCGGCAGCCCATGGCCCGCCATGCGCAGGAGGGTCTGGTGCCGGGTGCCGGGGGGCACCTTCAGGGAAAGCTCCTTGCCCTCCACGGTGGGCACGGACAACGTGGTGCCCATGAGGGCCTCGGAGAGGCGGATGGAACGGTTCACGTACAGGTCCCGCCCCTCCACCCCGAACACGGGGTCAGCCACCACCTTGGAGCGGATGTACAGGTCTCCGGCGGGGCCTCCGGTGGGGCTGGGCTCCCCGCGGCCGGCCAGGCGGATCTTCTGGCCCGTCACCATTCCCGGGGGGATGTGCACGTTGATTTTTTCCTGGGTCCCCATATGGGCGAGGGAAAGGGCCTTCTGGGCGCCCGTGGCCACTTCCCGGAGGGTCAGGGGGATTTCGTACACCAGATCCTGGCCCTTGGTGTGGAAGGGCCTCTGCTGCTGGCCGAAGGGGCCGCCCCCCCCGGTGGACCAGGTGAACCGGTTTCCGCCTTTGCCCCGGCCGCCTAAGCCCGAGGAGTCGAAGCCGAATCCCCGCAGGACGTCCTCGAAGTCGAAACCCCGGAAGATGTCCTCCTGGGAGTAACGCTGTTGGAAGCCCTCGGTGCCGTAGGCATCGTACTGCTTGCGCTTCTCGTCATCGGAAAGCACCGCGTAGGCTTCGGAAATCTCCTTGAATTTTTCTTCGGCCCCGGGAATGTCTTTGGCGGTGTCCGGGTGGTACTTCATGGCCAGCTTGCGGTAGGACTTTTTGATCTGTTCCTTGGTGGAGTCCTTGGCCACCCCCAGCACCTGGTAATAATCCTTGCTGTTCATTCGCTATTTCCCGGACCGGCAATCGCCGTTTTCCCTGGGGTTTTGTTATCTTCGTAAATACGCATAAACAGTAAGGGAGACACCCTGGGGTGTCAAGCTGATGAAGCCTGGAGGCCGGGAGCGTGGTGAGGGAATCCTCTTTCGGAAAAGGGCGAGCCCGTTCAAAAGGGGGCGTCCGCCGGCCCGGATACCGCGCCAGGTCCGGTTGACAACCGGGCCCCGGGGTTCTAAACAATCCGGGTTGCGCCGGCGGCTCCGGCTCCGGTTTGGCGCCTCCCCGATCCCCTGTGGCGGATGCCTCGGAAAGGAACTCCCATGGACATCATCGTATTGGTGAAGCAGGTGCCGGACACCGAGGCGGCCATCCGTGTCTCGGACGACCGGGCGGCCATCCGGACCGAGGGCCTGAAATGGGTGGTGAACCCCTACGACGAGTACGCCGTGGAGGAGGCCCTCCGCATCCGGGAGGCCCTGGGCGGCTCGGTCACCGTGGTGTGCGCGGGCCCGGCCCGGAGCGTGGCGGCCATCCGGTCGGCCCTGGCCATGGGCGCGGACCAGGGCGTCCTGGTGTCCGACCCGGCTCTGGAGATCGCGGATTCCCTGGGGGTGGCCCGGGCCCTGGCCGCCGCGATCCGGGGGCTTTCTTTTGATCTGGTCCTGGCCGGCCAGCGGGCCGTGGATGACGATGCCGGGCTGGTGGGTCCGGCCGTGGCCGAGTTGTTGGACATTCCCCACGTGTCCCTGGCCACCAAGGTGGAGGTCCAGGGCTCGGAAATCCTCTGCGAGGCGGCCGCCGACGGCGGCGCGAAGAGCATCCGGGCGACCCTTCCGGCCCTGGTCACGGCCCAGAAGGGTCTGAATGACCCCCGTTTCGCCTCCATGATGGGCATCATGAAGGCCAAGAAGAAACCCGTGGAGGAAAAGGACCTCGTGGCCTTGGGTCTTTCGGCGGCTGATGTGGCCCCCCAAAGCCGGGTGACCGGCCTGTCCTTCCCCCCCGAGCGCCCCCCGGGCCGGATCATCCAGGGCGAAACCGCCCGGGACAAGGCCCGGGAGCTCGCCCGGGTCCTGGTGGAAGAGGCGAAAATTTTGTAGGTGGTGATGCAAAAAGTCGTCATCCCGGCGAAGGCCGGGATCCAGGGCTTTTGTAACGCCCCAAAATAACTGGATTCCGGCCTTCGCCGGAATGACGGACGGGGTGAATTTCGACCTTTTTGCATGACCATCATGAGATGGAGCGAAAAATTCCAGGGTGGGCGCAGCCATGGGATTTTGTAGCCCATCGTAATAAAAATCCTTTTGGGAAACAGCCCCGGACCTCAACCAAGGAGCCGTGTCATGGCCCAGGACGTGCTGGTCATCGTGCAATTTTCGGAAAAGGGAGTCGCCAAGGCGTCCCTGGAGGCCCTGGGGCTTGCCCGGGAACTGGCGGATGCCCATGGCGGCGAGGTCCTGGCCGTGCCCCTCGGGCAGGGCGGGGAGGAACTGGCCCCGGTGCTGGCCGCCCACGGCGCGGACCGGGTCCTGGTTTCCGGCGATGAAAACCTGACCCCCTTTGCCCCTGAGCCCCACCTTGCGGTCCTGGCCACGGAGATCGGGCGCCTGGCCCCCCGGGTGGTGGTCATGGGCAACACCCTCCAGGCCCGGGACCTGGCCGGGCGGCTTTCCGCCAGGCTTTCGGCCCCGGCGGCCGTGGACGTGCTCTCCGTCCGGTTGGATGGGGACGAGGTGGTGGCCGTCCGGCCCCTGTACGGCGGCAAGGTCCTGGCCGAGATACGCCTTTCTGGCTCCCCGGTCCTCCTGTTCCCCCGGCCCAACGTGTTTCCCGTGCGTCCTGTGGCGGGCAAGGGCGAGGTGGAGACCCTCGCCGCGCCGGTCACGGCCCCTCGGGCCCGGATGGAGGCTTTCATTGCCGCCCCGGCCGGGAAGAAGGAACTGTCCGAGGCGGATGCGGTGGTGTCCGGCGGCCGGGGCATGGCCGGGCCGGACTTCTCCATGCTGGAGGAACTGGCCGGGGTCCTGGACGCGGCTGTGGGCGCCTCCCGGTCGGCCGTGGACGAGGGCTGGCGGCCCCACACGGACCAGGTGGGGCAGACGGGCAAGACCGTGTCCCCGGCCCTGTACGTGGCCTGCGGCATCTCCGGGGCGGTCCAGCACCTGGCGGGAATGTCCTTTTCCAAGGTGGTGGTGGCCGTGAACAAGGACCCCGACGCCCCCATCTTCCAGAGGGCTGACTACGGCGTGGTGGGGGATCTTTTCGAGGTGGTGCCGGAGCTTACCGCCGCCCTTCGGGAAAGAAAGGGATAACCCCAGCCCCATGCCCAACGTTCATTTCATCAGCCTGGGGTGCCCCAGGAACCTCGTGGACAGCGAAGTCATGCTGGGCCGCCTGGCCGAGGCGGGGTACGCCGTTGCCGCAGACCCGGCTGACGCGGACGTCATCGTGGTGAACACCTGCGGCTTCGTGGCC
>JAHJUF010000036.1 GCA_018829095.1 Pseudomonadota bacterium
GGCCGGAGGCGCCGCCCTGGACGAAAAGCTCGCCCAAAACCTGGGCGCGGACGGCTACGCGGAAAACGCCGTGGAACTCCCTGCCCTCCTCTCCCGCCTGGAGGAAAAAACCCGCCGCGCCTACATGGATTATCCCAAAAAGCACAAGGTGGTGGAAACCGGCGGACCCGGGAAATTGGGTTGATGCGGGGAGATGCGGTTGGGCCTTGAATCTTTGTTGGATGAAAACCTATCGTCCTTCGGGCACCGGCAAGTGACTGCCGGTGCCCGAAGGACAAGCCATGCCATTCTTTTGGAATGCGCCCTAAAAAGACTTGGTCAGGGTCAGGACCACCTGGTAGCCTTCGGACGTGCTTTGGGCCCCGAACTCCTGGAGGACCCGCAGATTGGCCTGGAACAGGCAGGGCGGGAGCCAGAAAAAATTCACCTCCGGCCCGATGCCGTACTTGCGGACCTGGGCGTCCTTGTTCGCGGAGCCGCCGCTGTCTTCGGTGAGCTGCCATTGCCCGAACCCGGCCACGCCCGGGCGGATCTGGAGATTTTTCCCGGCCATGAAGGACTTGCCAACGCCCCACTCGGCCACGAAACCGGCTCCGGGGGTGATGTCCGTGTCCTCCTGTTCGGAATGGACCAGGGTCCGGGTGAGGACCGAGGCGGTCCAGGCCTTGGCCTCGTCCATGTACCAGGTGGCGCCCAGGGTCAGCATGCCGCTCCAGTAGCCTTCGCCCGTGTTGAGGGCTTCCTGGGCGTCCCAGCTTCCGGTGGGGATGACCAGGGCCAGCCCCCCGGAGATGTCGAAACGGGACAGCCGCCAGGTCATCCACAGGGGCTCCACGGTGATGTCGCCCAGCCCGAACGAGCTTTCATCCACGAGGGAAGGCCCCGACGGCACCTTGATGGATAGGTCCGCGTTGATGAGCGGGATCACGACATCCATGCCCCAGTCCGCTCCCAGAAGCCTGGTCTTGCTCCCCCAGACCAGGCGGTTCACGTTGGCGAACACCTTGATGTCAAATTCCAGGTTGGCTTCGTCCCCGTCATCGTTGTTCAGCGTATCCGCATCCATCCAGGCGTTGTACATGCGCCAGTGAATGCCGGGGGGCGGCGTGGTGGCGGCCATGACCCCTTCCACTCCAGGCTCGTAATGGGCCGCGAGGGCGGAGGAGGCGGAAAACAGGATGAAAAGGGGAAGGCAGATCACGGCAAGCCGTTTCAGCTTCAGCATGGAATTTAGCACTTTCTCGGTTCCTTTCGTTCTTCCGGGCGCAAGAGCGCGGCCGGATCGTCTTTCCGTAGAGCCAGGGCCCGCGCCTTGACGGGGCCGCCAAGTTTCTCGCACCGGAAGAGGGCCCTGTCAAGACGCCGGACGGAATGGGCAGGCACCCGGAATGCCGGGGTCCGGGAAACCCGGGCGCGAAGCGCGAAAGGTTGAGGGCGGGGGTTGAAATAGGGTACGGTAACGCGCTGGGTACCCTCAAACGAAAACCTCTTGTCCTTGGGAAATCAACAGGAATGGGCCGGGGCCGGCACGGGGAGAGGGCGCTGAAATGGAATTTTATTTCTGGCTGCTTGCCTTTACCCTGGCCGTGCTGGTGTTCCCTTCCGCCATCCCCGTGCCCTTTTTCCCCGGCGGCCTGGGGGGCCTGATCGCGGGTCTTTATGCCCCCAGGTGGTATTGCAACATCCGGGAAGTTTCTTTTGATTCCAATAGCCTGAAAATATACATTTTTTATACGATGGTGTTTCTTTTGCTGTCCATTGCGGTCATCCGGAAGAAGCGCCCGGAAAAAATCGTGACCTGGGATAGCAATCCCTACGAACTCCGGATGGTGGGCAACATGGAAGCCGGTTTTGTCGTGGTCTTCATCGTTTCCTTTTTCTTCCTGCTGGTGGCGCTCCTGTTTTGACGATTGCGCCAAAGGCCTGGCCGCCGGATCGGAAGGCGCTCTTTTTGGGCGCGGTCTTTCTCATTGGCTTCGTGCACTTTGAAAACCGCAAGCGAAACCCGGCCCGGGGCCACAAAAGCGTTGATGCCCCGGGGCTGGGGAGGTATCCTTTTCCGGTGCCGCGCCTTGGCAGGCGGGCGCGGCCGGGAGGAAAACCATGCGATTCCATAGGAATGAGCGTTCCGGCAAAAAGGTGGGGGCGTGCCGCCTTCGCCTCCTTGCCCTTGTTTTGTCGGCGTTGATCCTGGCTGGTTGCGCCACGGCCCCGGGGCCCCAGGCCTCGGTGTCCCTCCAGGCCGCGCCGGGGGCCAAGGCCGCGTTGTTGCCGGAGGACAAGGCCCTGGCCGCGGTCCTGCCCATGGGCGTTTTGCTCCAGAATGACCGGGACGGGGAGCATCCCGCCGCCTTGGCCGCCGGGGCCCATGCCATGCTCCAGGAATCCGTGGCCGCCACCGGGCGTTTCCGCCTTGTGGACGCCCGGGGACGCCTGGGCGGGGACGCCCTTGCCCGGCGGTGGAAGGCCGGGAGCGGGGTCCTGAACCGGGCCGAGGCCCTGGATCTCGCCCGGAGCCTGGGGGCGGACACGGTCTTTTGGGGCGAGGTGTACGATTTTGCCCGGGGGACCATGGAGAGTTCGTCCGGCCCGGTCCGGGACCGGGTCCGGGTGGGGCTCCGGGTGTACCGGGGGGATGTGGCCTCGGGCCGGGTGGCCCAGGCCACGGGCGCGGGCTACGGAGCCTTTTGGCAGGAAGCTGTCCAGGCTGCCATGCAAAAGGTTGTGGATGCCTTGGTGGGGGAGTAGGGGGGCCGGGCGTTTCCAGGCGTCCGGCCAGGCATCCATTTGGTAAATGTCCATCCGTAACCAACGGAAAACGCAAAAGTTTTTTGGAGGGGGTGCGGGGGAACCTTTTTTTCAAAAAAGGTTCCCCC
>JAHJUF010000301.1 GCA_018829095.1 Pseudomonadota bacterium
CTAGTGGAAAAAAAGTCTAGTTTGAATTTTTCCTTTGATATCAATATGTTGTATTCACAGGCTCGGAAACGCACAAAATCAGGGATTTGCTACCCCCTGAACGCTTACAAAAATCCTTCTCCACGGCCAAGTGGCCGATTTTGGCGTGCAGTTCCTTGATCTGGGCCTCGCTATCCTTTTGCCGGCGCTCCCGCTTGCCCGCAAAAACCTCGGCCAAGCCCTCCTTCGCCTCGCGCTTCCACTTGGCGATCATGACGGCATGTACCCCAAACCGGGCCGACAACTGGGCCATCGTCTCCTCGCCCTTCAACGCCTCCAGCGCCACCTTGGACTTGAACTCCCCTGAATACCTCTTCCTCTTTCCCATACCGGTGGTCCCTCCCTTTTGTGGAATCCACCTTATTACTCGGGTCAGAAAATATTTCTATTCCTTCCGGCAAACCCGAGTCACGAAACCCGCTATTCGCGGGGTCGTCGAGGGGTCATGGAAATGGAAACCTTTTATGCTCCCCGTAATAACTTAACACCCTGTCCGATTATTGGGGACCACCTCTCTCTGGCCCGGGAAGCCGGCCCGGGCGGTGCGGGCGAGGTATACCGGAAGGATATCAAGAGGCTTCCCTCCTACCCCTCCCAGCAAAACACCCCGCCGCCCGTGAGGGCGTTGCAGGCCCGGGCCGTGACCATGGCGGATTCGTGGAATACGTTGAAAAGAAGATGGGTGAGGCCCGAGGCGGCGAGCATGGCCAGGTAGGCGTTCTCGAAGACCCGCTTGCGATGCCGGGGGCCGGGGCCGGAGGTGAGGTTGGAGAGCCCGGCCACGGTGCGGGCGGGGAAACCCAGGAGGTCGGGGAGCAGCCGGATGGTCTCCAGGACCTGCCCGGCCTGACGGGGACCGTCGTTCCAGGAGAGCGGCGGAACCACGGGGTCGAAGATCAGGCGCGCCGGGTCCACCCCGTCCCGGTCTGCGGCCTCGGCCAGGCGGGCGGCGTTCTCCAGGCGCCCGGCCGCGTCCGGCGGCACCTGGCCGTCTTCGGAAAGCAGATACCCCACCAGGTCCGCGCCGTGCTCCCGGGCCAGGGGCAGCATGGCGGAAAGGCGGGCAGGTTCCAGGGAAACGCCGTTCATCACGGCCTTGCCCCCGCATTCGGCCAGCCCGGCGGCCATGGCCCGGGGGTTGGAGGTGTCCAGCCACAGGGGCAGGGGCAGGCAAAAACCCTGGCGTGCGGCCTGGACAAGGAAACGCATACCACCCTCCGGGTCCCGGGAAAGGGGCCCGCTGTTCACGTCCAGGGCCTGGGCTCCAGACGCCGCGCAGGCCGCCGCCAGACGGGCCACGGGCTCGGGATCCTTTTCCGCCACGGCCCGGACGATTTCCGGAGCAAGGATCTGCAGGTTGTCAGCCACCAGGATCATGAGAAAAGCCAGGGGAAGTCCATGCGGTTCATGACGGTCCCTCGTGCTGGCTACCCTCCCGGCTTCGCCGAGCCAGGCGCGCCAGAAGGGAGACCATCACGCCCCCGGCCATGCCGATGAGCAGGCAGGGGACCCAGAGGTAAGGGGTGTACAGGGGGTTTTTCCAGGCTGCGGCCACCCCGGCCACCCCGAAGACAACCACCGCCGCCATGGCTGTCAGGGCCAGCGCGCACGCAGGCCAGCGGTCGTGCCAGGGCACGAACCTGGGCCGGAAAAACGGTTTGTCGTCCTGGGGCATCCGCGCCTCCGCCGGGCCGGGATACCGCCTGTCCGGCCGTTTCCCGTTGCCCGTGCTTTCGAGCCAGGAAACCAGATTTCCGGGTTCTTTTCAAGAACGCCCGGGCCACCCTCCCTCGGGCCCGAGAGAAAAAAAGGCCCCAGGCATGGCCATGCCATGCCTGGGGCCTTTTACAGCCTGCACGGGCCCTTCCCGCCGGACGGGGAGCCCGAGCCGGATTATTTGGCTTTGGTTTTTTTCCGAAGGATTGTCTTGGGCTTTGCCTGGACCTCGGCCTGGGCACGGCGTTCGGCGGCCTTGCGCTTTCTGGCTTCCTTCAGGATGGCCCCGGCGTTTCTGCCCTCGGCGGTCTTCTTGCGCTGGGCCGAAAGGGTCTGGGACGAGAGGGCCTGGCGGGCGGAAAATCCCCACTTCTTCCGGTATTCCTTGGGGCTCAGTTCATGCTCCTTGAGGTGTCCGGAAGTGAGCTGCTTGAAGGTGGCGCCGCACTCCAAGCACACAACCTGATTCTTCTGAACGGAAGATGTCGGACGATTCCGGAGTTTTTCCAGGGGCCCGGCAACAGGAGCGGGAGCCTCGGCTTCCACAGCGCCTTCTTCCCGGCGTTGCAGGCTGGCAAGGGACTCATAAGTCTGCTTCAAAAGTTCCGCCAGCTCATCCGCACTCATGGATCTTTGGGATGCCTGAGCCGCCACAATGTCGGCTGCAAGCTGAGTCAAGGACTTCTCCATCTACATACCTCCTCTGTCAATGAGTTTGCCTGCACCATTAAACCGGGGTCATTATCTTTCCTGCAAATTCCATTGTCAAGGATATTATTAGAGAGGTCATTATGATCATGCGCTCTATCTTCAATGGGAAGTCCGGGTTGCGCGATAGTGCGGTCCATCAAAAAGATGCGGGGGTTTTCTGTGCTTTTCACCATAAATACCATGTCTCTATCTGCCATAAATTTCGCTTTTCCAAGAATGCCAAAAAGGCGGGCCATAGAGCCAGGCAAGTGCAACAATACGCAGCAGGCGCTGGCCCTGTAACCATTTTTCAGCTGACATAAAAAGGAAAAGGAAAATACCTACCTGTCAGGCGGTCTGGGGAAAAGAGCCCGAGAGGGGTGTCCGGGGGCCGCGCCAACGGCTGAAGGCCATGGAAAAGGGCCTCCATCGGACTGGCCGGGAACGCCTCCGGGACCCGAAGACCCGGCCGTTCTTTCCCAGGCCGGATTGACTTTCGGGAAAACGAGGCTATAATCAAGATGTCTGCGTGGGAAGAAAAGCTCTTCGCATTTCTTCGTCAGCACCCGATTTCGTGGGGGCGACATGGTTTCGACGGGGATGAGGAAGCGCTGGTTGCATGCCGAGTTCTCCTCCAACTCGTAAAAAATGGTGGTACATAAACATAATCGCAGACGATTATAACTACGCTTTAGCCGCGTAAAAGGCTAACGTCCTCCCGGTTTTTCCTGCGAAGCCGGATAGGGCGTCGACTAGCAGGATAGCCCGATCCGATTGCCTGTTACGGTGACGGCGAAACCTTTAACAGGATAGCGCCGCACGGCCCCGGCCCGGATGGACCTGAAAGCGCGAAATCCAAAGTCCGGGCTAAGCATGTAGAAGCCAGCGTGGAATATTTCCGGACGCGGGTTCGATTCCCGCCGCCTCCACCAAGTACCCCTCCAAAATGGGGGGCAAGAAAGCCCGCAACCGCAAGGTTGACGGGCTTTTCTGCTTCTTGCCCTTCCATTTCAGTCCAGAAGAAACCGTTGACTTCCGGGGGTATAAGGGGGTATTTTTTGGGGTGCAAGGGGGTGGCGAGAAGCGCATACCCCCAAGCCCGCCACAAGGAGCCCGTCGCCATGCCCCGGACCAAAGACAAGTTGAGCGCCGTTTCCGTCCGATCCGCCGCCTATCAGGGGAAGGCCCAATAACTGTTCGATGGGAGCAGGCCACCATGAACGACGCTCCAGACAGCCCACGGGCCCAGGGCATCCTGCACCGGGTTTACGGATACACGGATTTCCTTCCCCTTCAGGAGGAAGTTATCAGCCACATGCTTTCCGGGGGCGACGCCATCGCCGTCATGCCCACCGGGGGCGGCAAGTCGGCCTGTTTCCAGATCCCGGCCATGATGCGGCCCGGGGTGGGGGTGGTGGTTTCGCCGCTCATCGCCCTCATGCAGGACCAGGTGAGCGCCCTGGTCCAGGCCGGGGCCCGGGCGGATTTCCTGAACTCCTCCCTGGGGCTCGGGGAGGAGAGGCGGGTGCGGGAAAGGCTCCTCTCGGGAGAGACGGACCTTTTGTACGTGGCCCCGGAACGCCTCATGACCCCCGGCTGTCTGGAACTCTTCTCCCGGGTGTCCGTGGCCTTGATCGCCATGGACGAGGCCCATTGCGTGTCCCAGTGGGGGCATGACTTCCGGCCCGAGTACCTGCGCCTGGCCGAGCTTCCTGAGCGGTTCCCCGGGGTCCCCCGCATGGCCCTCACCGCCACGGCTGATCCCTTCACCAGGAAGGACATGAAGGAGCGCCTGGGGCTCGGCCAGGCCCGGGAGTTCGTGGGAGATCTGGACCGGAAGAACATCTTCTACCAGGTGGTGGTCAAGGACCGGGCCCGGGAGCGGCTTTTTTCATTCATCCAGGACGAGCACCCCGGGCAATCGGGCATCGTGTATTGCATGACCCGGAAAAAGGTGGACCAGACCGCCGCCTGGCTGGCCGGGAAGGGGCTCCCCGCCATGGGCTACCACGCAGGCATGGACGCCCGGGACCGCCAGGAGGCCCAGCGCAGGTTCCGCCACGAGGACGGCCTGATCATGGTGGCCACCGTGGCCTTTGGCCTGGGCATCGACAAGCCCGATGTCCGGTTCGTGGCCCACCTGGACCTGCCCCACAGCCTGGAACAGTATTACCAGGAAACCGGCCGTGCGGGCCGGGACGGGCTTCCTGCAACGGCCTGGACCGCCTACAGCCTGGGCGACGCCGTGGCCGTGCGAACCCTCCAGGACCGGTCCCAGGTGGACGAGGCCTTCCGCCTGGTGCAAAAGCGCCGCCTGGACTCCATACTGGGGTACTGCGAAACCTCCCGGTGCCGCCGCCAGGTGTTGTTGGAACATTTCGGCCAGAGCCTTTCCGAGCCCTGCGGGAACTGCGACGTGTGCAGGGACGGCGTCCGCTCCTGGGACGGCACCGTGGCCGCGCAAAAGGCCCTGTCCTGCGTGTACCGAACCGGCCAGATGTTCGGGGCTGCCTACCTCACGGACGTGCTTCTGGGCAACTCCACCGAGCGGATGGTCCGCTTCGGCCACGACAAGGTCTCCACCTTCGGCATCGGCGAGGAACTGGACCGGAAGGGCTGGATGTCCGTGTTCCGGCAACTGGTGGCTGCCGGGTATCTGAAGGTGGACCTGGAAAGCAAGGCGGGTTTCTCGTTGTGCGAGGAAAGCTGGCCCGTGCTCCGGGGCGAGAAAAAGGTGCCGCTCCGGGAAGACCCCGCGCCCCCTGTCAGACAGAGGCGCACCCGCACCGGCATCGGCTCCGTGGCCTCGGAACCCCACGTGGTCCTGGAAGGCCCGGCCCAGGAACTGTGGGAGAGGCTGAGAACCTGGAGGCGCGAAACCGCCGTGGAAAAGGAAGTCCCTCCCTATGTCATCTTCCACGACCGCACGTTGAAGGAAGTGGCCGCCCGCCGCCCTGCCTCCCTCCTGGAACTCGCAGAAATCCCCGGCCTGGGGGAAAAGAAACTGGCCCTCTATGGCCGGACTCTCCTGGCGCTGGTGGCCGGGGAGGAAGACGTATAGTGGCCCTGGCGGAAAGTTCTGCGCCATTTCAACAGGCTAAATGGCCGCCGAAGGTTCTGCCGGGCCTTGAGATTCTTCGAGAAAAAAAGCCTTTGGCAGCATTGTTCCGGTAACGGAACTTACCGGACCGGACACTCGGGGGCCGCCGGGACACCCCGCCTATCAGGCGCCTTGGCCATGGAGGAAAAGCCATCGTCCCGGAAAGGAAAAGCTTTTTCCTGCTGGATTTTTATTTTGGCGGTTGATATTACTCGGGTCGGAAAGTAGTTTAAGATTTCAACTCCCATGAACCCCCGGCACATGCCCCGTTTCGGGACAGACATAGGATCGAGATCCTTGGTCCACGGGCATCAGCGACTTAAACTACTTCATGCCCCCCGTAATATTTTTAAAAGGTAGGAAAAGTTACTCATGTTTATCCCCCGATTCCCCTTATGGATTTAGCCGAAACGGCATGGATTCCGCGTGAATGTTTCATGTCTTTCGTTGGCATGATATCTTTTCGATCAGAAAGGGCATGATAAAATGAAATCGATAGGACCGTTGCTGGCAGGACTTGCCGTTTTTTTGCTCACAAGCTTTTTCCCGGCGGCGGAATGCCTCGCCATGCAGATTTTTGTGAAAACGTCTGAGGGCAAGATCATCGCTTTGGAGGTGGACTCAGGCGATTCCATTGAAAACGTGAAGGCGAAAATTCAGGACAAGGAGGGGGTCCCGCCCGACCAGCAGACCCTCGTGTTCGCGGGGACAATACTCGAGGACGGGCGGACCTTGCAGGACTACAATATCCAGAA
>JAHJUF010000037.1 GCA_018829095.1 Pseudomonadota bacterium
GAGGACTTGCCATGAAATGGATCGACCCACACATCCACATGGTATCCCGCACCACGGACGACTACGAGCGCATGGCCGTGGCCGGATGCGCGGCTGTTACCGAGCCCGCGTTCTGGGCTGGTTTCGACCGGGCCCACGCCTCCCATTTCCGGGACTACTTCCTCCAGATCGCCGAGTGCGAGCAAAAGCGGGCGGCCCTGTTCGGCATCCGGCATTTCTGCTGGCTCTGCCTGAACCCCAAGGAGGCCGAGGACCCGGAACTGGGCCGCCAGGTGGTGGAGTTGATCCCGGAGCTGCTTTCCCTGCCCTCGGTCCTGGGGATCGGGGAGATCGGCCTGAACAAGAACAGCAAAAACGAGGTCCGGGTCCTGGAGCGCCACATAGCGCTCGCCGCTGACCACGATCAGCTCATCCTGGTCCACACCCCCCACCTGGAGGACAAGCTCAAGGGCACCCGCCTGATCATGGACGCCCTGAAGAACGAGCCCCGCATCCGGCCCGGGCG
Source organism: Pseudomonadota bacterium (assembly GCA_018829095.1). Classification (GTDB taxonomy): domain Bacteria; phylum Desulfobacterota; class Desulfobacteria; order Desulfobacterales; family Desulfatibacillaceae; genus JAHJUF01. Next base: position 506 of record JAHJUF010000037.1, read on the forward strand.
GGTCATCATCGACCACGCCGAGGAACACACCGTGGGGCTCATCCTGGACCAAGGATTCTGGGCCGGCCTCACCCTCTACCCCAACAGCAAGTGCACCCCCCAACGCGCCGTGGACATCTTCGAGATGTACGGACCCGAACGGATCTGGATCAACTCGGCCGCGGACTGGGGAAACTCCGACCCCCTGGCCGTGCCCCGGACCCTGGGGGAGATGAAGCGCCGGGGCCACCCGGAGGCCGTGATCCAAAAGCTGGGATTCGAAAACCCGGCGGCATTCCTGGGACAGAGCGGGAAGTTTACGATCTGACCTTGGATGATAGCTGGAAATTTTCCTGGATGGCCCGGGCGTTCCGCTCCAAACGCTTGCGGCGGGCGTGGGCCAGGGGCGTTTGGGCAAAACGTTTCGCAAACCGCTTTTCACTTGGGGTTTCCAGCACAAGGGAAAGGTCCATCCAGGCGCCCTGGTTCCAGGCGTCTAGGTGGCGGGTCGTGGCGGCGTTCCCGTTGTGGGGGCAGGCCTCCTGGCAGGCGTCGCAGCCCAGGAGGCGGTCCCCCAAAAGGCGGCTCTGTGCAGGGGAAATTTCGCCGGAATGGACCGTGGAGAGGTAGGAAAGGCAGCGCCGGGCATCCAGGAGCCCCGGCTCCACCAGGGCCCCGGTGGGGCAGGCGGAAAGGCACAGGCTGCAGTCCCCGCACCGGTCCTCCACCGGAGCGCCGGGCGCAAGCTCCAGGGAGGTGAGGAATTCGCAGAGCACGACCCAGGACCCGAACTCCCGGGTGATGAGGGCGCCGTTTTTGCCCAGAAATCCCAATCCTGCCTCTTGGGCGTAGGCCCGTTCCAGGATCGGCGAACTGTCCACGGCCGGCATGTGCCCGTGGCCGGGAAAAGCCTGGTCCAGGGCCCGGATCAGGGCCTCCATTCTCTCCCTGGCCAGGTGGTGATAATCCCGCCCCCGGGCATACCGTGCAACCCGCCCGTAAACCCGGTCGTCTTCCGGCATGGGTTCGTCGGGAGTGTAATAATGGATGGCCAGGCAAAGGACGCTTCTGGCCCTTGGAGCCAGCATGCGGGGGTCCAGGCGGCGGGAAAAATGTTCCCGCATGGATTCCATGCCCCCGTTATAGCCCAGGGAGAGCCAGCGGCCCAGGCGCTGTCCGTGTGCGGCCGGCAGCCGGATGCCCGACACCCCCGCCAGGTCGAACCCTGCCTCCAAGGCCATCGCCTTCACCTTGCGTGTCGTTTCGTCCATGGTCCTTTGCCGCCTGGTTGATTCCGGTTCGGAGAAAACCGGTCACGCCTCGGAAACGCACTTTTTCATCCTACGCCGAAACGCCCCGGAAAATCCAAATGAACTTCGTGATTTTTTTCGAGTCAAATTCCCGGGAAAACCACCCGGAGGCCCGGAAGGATGATTCCAAAACCAGCGGCTGGGCAGGGGTTGACATACCCAGGCATTAGGCTGTATATAATAGTGGGTTCATGTACGCGAAAAATAGCGTCCCGATCCGAAACGATTCCCGGCGCAAAGGGGCATGGCGCGGGCCATATGCCGCATCGTCCCGAAAATACTCTGGATTCGCTTCCTTGGAAACCCTTCGGCGATCAGCACATTCATTACGATCCCGTCCCAGGCCCGGGGCGAATCCGTACACCCGCCGGAGCCTCCTTCCTGCTCTACGGCTTCGACGAAGGCCTTTTCAACGGTTCTAGGTTGATTTCAGCCCTCGGGGAGAACCTTGCGGAAACACCTTCTCAAGTATGGCGCATTGATGATCGACACGCATTTTCAGCCGTAGCCCCTATGGGGCGAAAGGGGGATCCATGAAGTTCTTTAACGTTTTTCCAAGGCACGGGGCCCGGATGGTTCTGGCGGTCCTGGTCCTGGGAATCCTCTTCGCCGCCGGGCCGGCTCTGGCGGACACTTCCTGGGACTTCCAGGACGGCACCCAGGGAGACTGGTACGTTTCCACGGCCAGCGGGACCGCCCTGATCCGCAACGTGGCGGACGCGGATTCAGGCTCCCGGGCCATAGAGCTGAGAGCCTCCAACACCAGCAGCTGGTTTGCCCTGGGAGCTCCCGGCCGGACGCCCCTTAACGAAACCGGAACAGCCGCCCAGTGGAGCATCAAAAGCAACATCTTCTTCTACCTCTACGTGGAAGTGGATACGCCTGCGGGTACCCGTTACCTGTATTACACCCCCGGCAGCGTGGACAAGCTGCTCCAGGGGGCCTACGTGCACCACGCCCTGGGCGACGACGCCAACAACGGATCGTGGCACTCCTTTTCCCGGAACCTGGCCGCAGACCTTGAGGAGGCCGAGCCCGGCAACACCATTACGGACGTGAACCGCTTCCTGGTGCGGGGCACCTCCGTGAAGCTGGATGACATGGCCATTGGCGGAGCAGCCCCTGTTTCGGGCAACGCCGAGCTTTCCGGCAGCGTGTCCGGCACCATCCTCCTGGCGATTGTCGACAACCAGGTCGTGGCGAGCTACGACACGGACGGCATGCCTCTGGACGTGGACACCAGCGAACCACCCGACGGCATCCCCGATGCCCATTCCTTCACCCTGACAGGCCTTCCCACGGACGTGGCCATCCAGGTCTACCTGGTGGAGAACGGCCAGATCTATCCCCTGGTCCTCCTGACGGGAGGAGGGGGCACCAACACCTTCTCCCTTTCCACGGAAGACCCCATTGATCTCGGTCAGGTGAATATCTCGGCCGGGATCGCCCTTCCCAACAACAATCCGGCGGGGTCCCCCGGGGTAACCACCCTGTCGTCCGATCCGGTGGTGCCATCCGTACTCAACAGCCCCGTCACTGCGGGCATGAGCCTTTCCGAGCTCCTGGACGCCGGGTTCTCGGCCCTGGCCGACAACTGGTACCTCCGGGCCCGGACGTTCTTCAAGGCCGCAGTGGAGCTCGCGGGCGACACGCCGTCCAACAACCGGGACGTGGCCAACCTGTTCTACGCCGGAACCCGGATGGTGTCCTTGTGGTTCGACACCTATCCCGGCGCCGACCCCAACGTCCTGGAAAGCATGGGCGATGTGCTGGACGCCTTTGGGTTCCAGTTCGACTTCGGTCTCAGGGGAAGCCTCCACAACATCCAGAAACTGGACCTGCTTAATGACATCCCGGCTGACTGCCCCACGGGCGCCGAATTGCAGGATTTCTTTGAAAACATCGTGCGGCCCGAGGTGGTAGGGGCCATCGCCAACCTGGACGCCGTGTCCCCCACGGTGCTGAAAACCTGGGAAGTGCCGCTGCTGCACGACACCGTGCTGAGCGATTACGCCGATGTCCTCATGCTCCGGGCCGCCTGTAAGGCGGGCTTGGCCGTGCTGCAGATCCAGTACTTCTACGATATGGACGCCAACATCTACGGGCTCATCCACGGCAGCCAAACCATGCAGAATCTGTATGGCAACGGCTTCCTGGCCCCCAAGAATCCGGCTGCCAACCTCCTGCCCGCCAAGGCCCTGCTCATCAGCGCCCTGGATGACGCCAACACCAGCATGGGCATGGTTCGCCAGCGGCCTGGCGACCCGCGCAACTACTTCGTGGGCCTCTTCGGCTTCACCCCGGAGTGCGCGCCCTTTGCCCAGATCGCGGCCTTCACCGGCAAAGTAGGCCTGGAAGGCAACATCAAGTTCAACGTCATGGGCGAGGTCCAGGTGGACATCAACGCTCCGGCCTTTTTCACGGGGCTGGACGGCAACGCCCTGCTGATGGCGTTCTTCACGGGCAACCGCATCACAACCCTGTTCCCGGACCCCACTTTCGGAGGAATCTTCCCCCTGGGTTCGCCCGTCACCCTCCCCAACGGCATGTTCGGCCTCATGGACCTACTGCCCGTCCCCATCGAGCTGAACTTCAATTTCGACGGGTTCAACACCAACAACGTGCCCGACATTGTGGAGTTGGTGAATTACTCCAGCGAAATCCTGGACCTCATGCTGCCTGAGGAGCCCAACTACATGGCCACCTGGCTGGTGACCCAGGGCTACGACCTTCTCTTTGCCCTGTGGGGAGACACCGTCGGGGACACGGATGTGGGCGCGCTGTCCACAGCCGCGCCGGACTTTGTCCCGGCCGCCGTGGTCTACGCGGTGGCGGAGTTCTGCCTGAAGATGACGGATCAGTTCTCCGATCCCCTCTTTGCTCCGCCCATTATTCCCTGATCCGCCCCTACCTCGCCGGGCAGCCACCAAGCCGCCCGGCGAGGCGAGGGCCTGACGCAAAAAAGCCGCCCGGGGCGTTCGCCCCGGGCGGCTTTTTTGCGCCCAACCGGCAAGGGGAAAAAGATGCCGCGAGGCCGGGCATGGTTGACAGCCAGCCAATCAGTGATTATCTGATAATCAGCGAGAATATAGAAGATTCTATGCAAAGCAGCCCCGCTGCAATGTTCCCGGCTGGAAGGGGACAGGGTGCACGCCATGCGCCGCATGGTCCCAAAAGTACCCCGGGTTAGCTTTCTGGGGAATCCCTCGAAGATCTGGCCCTTCATCACAATCCTGCTCAAAACCCGAAACTCATCCAATCCTCCCCCAGCGTCTCGCCCCTCTCCTCTGGCTTTGGCAAAGCCTTTTCCCAGCGATTATTGGCTGATTTCAGTCCCGGGGAAAGGATCTGCGGAAACACCTTCCCCAAAAAGCGGAAATTTTCAGCACAATTTCCGCCGGAGTCCCCAATGGGACGAAAGGAGGGGATTCATGAAATTCTTTAATAGTTTCCCAAGACACGGGACACGGATGGCCCTGGCGGCTCTGATCCTGGGAATACTCTTCACCGCAGGATCCGCCCTGGCGGGAACCTCATGGGACTTTGAGGACGGCACTCAGGGAGACTGGTACGTTTCCGAACCCAGAGGGACCTTCATGATCCAGAACGTGGTGGATGCGGATTCCGGCTCCAGGGTCATTGAGCTGACAGCCTCCACCATCAACAACTGGTTTGCCATGGGGGCCCCAGGCCAGGCTCCTTTGAATGAAACCGGAACAACCGCACAGTGGAGCCTGAAAAGCAGCGCCTTTTTTTACGTCTACGTGGAGGTGGATACGCCGGCTGGCGTCCGCTACCTGTATTACACCCCTGGAAAAAAAGACGGGCTGCTCGAGGGAACTTACGTACACCATGCCCTGGGCAACGATGCCGATGACGGATCGTGGCGCTCCTTTTCCCGGGACCTGGATGCGGACCTGAATGAGGCTGAACCCGGCAACACCATAACGGACGTGAACCGCTTCCTGGTGCGGGGAACCTCCGTGCGGCTGGATGACATGGCCATTGGCCCAGCGGGCCCGGCCTCCGGCGACGCCTCCCTTTCCGGCAGCGTATCAGGTGCCATCCTAATGGTCATCGCCGGAAACCTGGTCGTGGCGACTTATGACACCGACGGAATGCCGCTCGACGTGGACACCAACGGCGACGGCATCCCGGACGCCCGTTCCTTCACCCTGACAGGCCTTCCCACGGATGTGCCCATCCAGGTCTACCTGATGGAGAACGGCCAGATCTATCCCCTGGTTCTGGTCACAGGACCCGGCACGGGCACCAACACTTTCTCCCTGTCCACGAACGATCCCATTGATCTCGGCTTCGTGATGATCGCGACCGGGATCGCCATTCCCCAGAACAACCCGGCGGGGACCCCGGGGGTCACCACCCTGGACCCGGACCCGGTGGTGCCCTCTGTGCTCTACAATCCCAGCACTGCGGGCATGCCCCTTGACGAACTCCTGGACGCCGGGTTTTCGGACCTTTCCGACAACTGGCATCTCCGGGCCCGGACGTATTTCAAGGCCGCGGTGGAACTGACGGGTGACACGCCGGGGAACGACCGGGACGTGGCCAACCTGTTCTACGCCGGAACCCGGATGGTTTCCCTTTGGTTAGACACCTATCCCGGAGCCGACCCCAATGTCCTGGAAAGCCTGGGCGACATCCTGGACGCCTTCGGGTTCCAGTTCGACTTCGGTCTCAGGGGCAGCCTCCACAACATCCATAAGCTGGACCTGGAAAATGACATCCCGGCCGACTGCCCCACGGGTGCCGAATTGCAGGATTTCTTTGAAAACATCGTGCGTCCCGAGGTGGAGGAGGCCATCGCCAACCTGAACGCCGTGTCCCCCACGGTGCTCAAGACCTGGGAAGCGCCCCTGCTGCACAACACCGTGATCAGCGACTACGCCGACGTCCTCATGCTCCGGGCCGCCTGCAAGGCCTTCCTGGCCGCGCTGCAAATCCAGTACTTCTACGACCTGGACGCCGACATCTACGGGTTGATCCACGGCGGCCAGACCATGCAGAGTCTGCTCGCAGGGACTTTCCTGTCCCCCAAAAATCCCGGCGCCGACCTCCAGGCCTCCAAGGCCCTTCTCATCAGCGCCCTGGACGACGCTGTCAAAGGCATGGGCCTGGTGCGTCAGCGGCCGGGTGATCCGCACAATTTCCTTCTCGGCCTCTTTGGTTTCACCCCGGAATGCGCAGCCCTTGCCCAGATGGTGGTCTCCACCTGCAAAACCGCCCTGGAAGGCAACATCAATTTCAACCTCGCAGGTGAGTTCCTGGTGGACATCAACGCCCCGGTCTTCTTCACGGGGCTGGACGTCAACGCCCTGGCCATGCCCTTCACGGGCAACCACATCACCGGCCTTTTCCCGGATCCAACCTTCGGAGGGATCTTTCCCCTGGGTTTCCCCATCACCTTCCCCAACGATCTGTTCGGGCTCATCAGCAGGATACCCATACCCATCGAAATGGACTTCAATTTCGATGGGATCAACACCAACAGCGTACCGGACATCGTGGAACTGTTCAATTCTTCCCACGAAACTCTGATCCTCATGCAACCCGAGGAGCCCGACTACTTTGTCACCTGGCTGGTGACCCAGGGCTACGACCTTCTCTTCGCCCTGTGGGGTGACACGGTCGGGGACACGGACGTGGCCGCCGTGGCCGAGGCAGCCCTGGACTTCGTCCCGACCGCCGTGATCTATGCGGTGGCGGAATTCGCCCTGACGATGGAGGACCAGTTCTGCGGCCCCCTCTTTCCCCCGATCGTTCCTTGAGCCTTCCCCAACCGCACCGGGCAGCCGTTGACCCGCCCGGCGCGGACAGGGCCTGACAAAAAAAGCCGCCCGGGGAAAACGCCCCGGACGGCTTTTTGCATCCAGCCGGCAAAGGAAAGAAGGGCCAGCCCTCCCTCCCATGCCGTCTTATTTGAGTTCCTTGCTGCTCATCTTCAACACGCTCCGGGCGATGATGAGGTGCTGGATCTGGCCTGTGCCCTCGAAGATGTCCATGATCTTGGAGTCCCGCATCCACTTTTCCGCCAGGTACTCCCGGGAGATGCCCAGGGGGCCCAGAATCTCGGCGCACTTCAGGGTGATGAGGGTGCCGTAACGACCGGCCTTGGCCTTGCACATGGAGGCTTCCAGGGAGTTGCTGGTCTCGTTGTCCGCCATCCAGGCCGCGCGCCAGGTCAAAAGGCGCATGGCCTCCAGGTTGGCCTCCATCCACAGGTAATCTTTCTGCATGGAGGATTGGTTGTTAGGGTTGGTTTCGTAGTCCAGGGCCACCCCGGCCTCATCGAGCTTCTCCCGGGTGAAATCCAGGGCCGCCCGGGCGATGCCCAGGCTCATGGCCGCCACCATGGGCCGGGTGTTGTCAAAGGTCTTCATGACCCCCTTGAAGCCCTCAGTGGTCTTCTTGATCTCGGCCGAGCCCAGGATGTTGCCCTTGGGGATGCGGCAGTTGTTCAGGACGAAGGTGCCCGTGTCCGAGGCCCGGATGCCCAGCTTGTGCTCCAGGTGGGCCAGGGTGAACCCGGGGGTGCCCTTTTCCACCACAAAGCTCTTGATGCCCCGCTTGCCGGCCTCCTTGTCCAGGGTGGCCCACACCACCACCGCGTCGCAACGGTCCGCGCAGGTGACGAAAATCTTCTCGCCGTTTAGCACCCACTCGTCCCCGTCCAGCTCGGCCGTGGTGGAGATGGAGCCCGAGTCGGAGCCGGAGGCCGCCTCGGTGATGGCCATGGCGGCCCACTTGTTGCCGAAGCGTTCCTTCTGCTCCTCCGTGGCCACGGCGGAAATGGCCGCGTTGCCCAGGCCCGCGTTGGGGATGGAGAGCATGAGGCCCGCGTCGCCCCAACACATCTCCTCCACGGTCACCACGGTGCCCAGGTTGGTGCCCATGCGATCCTTCTTGTCCTTCTTGTCCTTCTCGCCGCCCTCGGCCTTGTCCTTCTTCTTCTTGGGGCCGCCCATGACATTCAGGCCCCGGAACACGTCCAGTTCCGTGGGGTACTCGTGCTCGGCCTCGTCGTACTTCCGGGCCACGGGCCGGAGCAGAGATGCCGCCAGGCCGTTCATGGCCGTCTTCACCTTCAGGATGACATCGGGGGTGTCCAGATTGATCATGATATCCTCCCCAGGTCCCGGGGGTCGCCGCCCGCGCCGGGTCCCTGATTGATAAAGGGTTTACACCGTGGCCATGGCGTCCCAAATGGCGACGCCCCGGGCGTTACGGTAATTGCGCTCCATGGGGTAGTCCCGGATGTAGCCGTGGCCGCCCATGACCTGTACCCCGTAGTCACAGATTTTCATGGACATCTCGCCCGCGTACATCCGGGCCAGGGCCGCCTCCCGGGCCGCGTCCTTGCCGTTTTCCAGCATGGAGGCCGCCTTCCAGGTCAACAGCCGCATGGAGTCGGTCTCGTAGGCCATTTCCGCCACCATGAAGGCCACGGCCTGGCGCTGCCCGATGAACTCGCCGAACTGCTCCCGCTCCCGGGCGTATTTCCGGGCCAGCTCGTAGGAGGCCCGGGCGATTCCCGTGGCCATGGCGGAAAGACCCACCCGGGTTTTCTGCATGATCCGGGAGAAGTTCACGCCCTCGGCCTCACCCAGACGGTCCCCGGCCGGAACCTCGCAGTTTTCCAGGGTCACCTTGTGGGTCTCCAGGGCATAAAGGCCCAGGTTCTTTTCCCGTTCGGAAATGGAGATTCCCGGGTTCTTGGCCGAAACCACAAAGAGCTGGGGCCTGCCCTCGTCCATGGCCGCCACAAGGATGTCCTGGGCCCGGCCCGCCATGGGCACGAAGCACTTGGTGCCGTTTAGCACGTAGGAGCCGTTCTTCTTCTCGGCCGTGGTCTTCATGCTGGTGACGTCAAAACCCAGAAACGGCTCGGTGACGGCCAGGGTGGATACGCAGTACTGGTCCTTGCACACGGTGGGCAGGTACTTTTTCTTCTGCTTTTCCGTGCCAAAGTCCAGAAGCGGCGTGATGAAAAGGGATGGAGCCGTGGCAGCCACGGCAAAGGCCATGTCGCCAAAAGCGAGCTCCTCCAGGGCGATGGCGTTCAACACCGGGGAGTACTCCATGCCGTCTCCCCCGAAGGCCTCGGGCACATAGGAGATGGAAGCCCCCAGTTCCCAGGTCTTCTGGATGATGTCCGCCGGGATCTCTCCGGCCTCGTCCATGTCGTGGGCCGCCGGGGTCACCAGGTCCCGGACCACCTGGGCGAAGGAGTCCTTCACCATTTTCTGTTCCTTGCTCGGTGCGAAACTGATCATCTTTCTCCTCCCGGAAGGGTTTTCGCCCGAAAGCCCCGCGGCTTTGGGCCCGATATCCTAAGATGAACTTCCCGTACGCTCTTTCCGGTACTTCTTCAAATGACCCAAAAGCTCTTCAAGCAGGTCCTCGGGAAACAGCGTTCCCGACGTCCGCGTCCAGACTCCCCGGGCCAGTCGGCCTATAGTTTCCAGGGTTTCCGGGTCCGTCTCCACCAGGATGAGCCCGTACTGGACCATGGCCTGGATGGCCTCCTCATTGTCCTCCCGCACCTGCTGGCAGAAAGGCCTCTCGATGGAGTCCCTTTCCCGCCTGAAGGCGGCTTGCCAGGCCTTTGGCAACTCGTCCCAGGCCCCGGCCCGGACCAGGATGGGCGCAGGGGAGTAACGCAGCTTCATGGGGTTGATATACTTGGCCACGGCGAACATCTGGTTGCCCACCATCCACAGGGCCGGGGCAATGTTGGCGTCCACCTCCTGCCGGCGCATGGCCAGGGGCAAGTCCGGCGGGTCCACGGGCACGGCAGTGGCTCCCAGGGCTGCGAAGAGTTCCTCCTCCACGGGGCCGTACCAGGTCTGGAACCGGGCCCGGCGGAAATGGTCCAGCCGGTTCATGGGAAACTTGGAGCTGAACAGGGGGTCAAAGCCCTGGTCCACCCAGGACAGGAACCGGAAGCCCCGGGCCGAAGCCAGGCTGTCGAACCGGTCCCGCATGGATTCCTTGATGAAATCCACCTCCCCGTAGTCCCTGAACAGGAAGGGAAGCTCCAGCACGGCCATTTCGGGGATGGCGAGGGTGGCTCCCCGGCCCGAGAACCCAGCGCCCTCCAGGGTCTTGTTCTTCATCCGGGCCAGGTAATCCCCGTCCAATCCCAGGATACCGCCCCAGTAGACCTTCATCCGCAACCGCCCGGCTGTGGCCCGGGTGACGGCGGGGATCACCAGTTCCCGGACCTGCCGGGCCCATCCAGCCCCATCCGGGGCCAGGGTGGCGAACCTCCAACGGAAAGATTCCGGCTCGTCCGGTTCCCCGGCCGACCAGCAGGATGGCGCGGCCAGGAGAAGCAGGGCCAGGGCCATGATGGCGAGGGATTTCATCTCGGGATTCTCCATCCCGGGCCGATAGAATAGACTGACATGTCAGTCTTACTACCACTTCCGTGGCCCGCGTCAAGGTTTTTTTCCGGCTCCCAAGGGAAAAACGGATTCCCCGCATTGACTCGCCCGGGCGCGTACCTTACAAAATAGCCATCCCTTCCCACAGGAGCCCCGGATTTTTCCAAGGGGCCGGAAACGAGAGGCCGATGAAAAAGGTCCTGGGCATCATTGGGTCCCCGCGCAAGCTCGGCAACTGCGAAATCATCGTCAAGGAAATCGCGAGCCACATCCCGGTGAACCACCACCTGTCGCTCCTCAGGCTCTCGGACTTCGACATCCGCCTCTGCCGGGGCTGCTACCAGTGCCTCCAGGGCAAGGGCGGCTGCGTGATCCAAGACGACTTTCCCCTGGTGGCCCAGGCCATGGCCGAGGCCGATGCCTACATCCTGGCCGTGCCCACCTACCTCCTGGGCCCCAACGCCTCCCTGAAGCTCCTCCTGGACCGGGCCCTGGGATTCTACCACCGGGTGGAGGACATCTGGGGCAAGCCGGCCATCGGCGTGGTGGTGACCGGCATGGAAGGACGGGAGGGGTATTCCAAGCTGGGGGTGGACAGCTTCCTGCGCCTCATCATGGCCGAGGTCAAGGGCTCGGTGGTGCTCTCCGGAGCGCTTCCCGGCGAGGTGGTGAGGGAGGGCAACATCTCCACGGCCAAGCGCCTGGGGGCCGCCCTTTTCGGCTATCCCTTTCCCGCGGGCTCGCCCACCTGCCCCGTGTGCGGGGGCGACACCTTCCGGTTCCTGGACCGGTTTTCCGTCCGGTGCATGCTGTGCAGCAACACCGGGGTCCTGGATGTGAGCTCGGGAAAACCCGCGTTCCTGATCACCCGTTCGGACCATGAGTTCTTCCTCACGGAAAAGGACGCCATGGATCACCGGGCCTGGCTGGAGAGCATGAAGCAGCGCTTCCTGGAAAGGAGGGGGGCTCTGAAAAAGACCACCCTGGCCTACGTGAAGCAGGGAGACTGGATCAAGCCCGAAACCGTCCCGCCCCTGAAAAAGGCCGGGGACATCGAATAGCCGGCACCGGCCATCCCTGGCCCGTCCTCCTTGAAAATCGGCGAGAAATGGCCTAAGCAGGGGAAACACCGGCACGCCCGGAGCCTTTCCGGGAGACGCCGCACTGGCCACCCTTTTCCCGCGCCCGGATTCCATGGCTCCCCAAGACGGCCCCGCCCGCGTCCCCGTGCTGCCTCTTCTCGGGAAGGTCTTTCCCCTCTTTGCCATCGGCCTGTCCCTGGTGCTGCTCCCGGCCTGGAGCTGGATGCGGTGGTGCGACCCCTTCGAGGACTTCGGCCGGGAGATCTACATCCCCTGGATGCTCTCCCATGGCAAGCTCCTGTACCAGGACATCTCCTACTATTCCGGCCCCTTGAGCCCCTATGTAAACGCCCTGTGGTTCGAACTGGCCGGGCCGGGCATGGTGCATCTCGCCATCCTGGACATCGCCTGGGTGATCCTCTTCACCGGGGTCCTGTATTTTTTCACCAGGCGTCTATCCAGCCGCCTGGCCGCCACCCTGGCGTGCCTGTCCTTCCTGTACCTCTCCGCCTTTGGCACCCTCTCCCCGGCCGGCAACTTCAACTTCGTATCCCCCTACTCCCACGAGATGACCCACGGCATCTACCTCACGTTCCTGGGCCTGTTCATCCTGGGCCGATGGGGGGACACGGGCCGGATCCGGTGGTTCGTTGCTGCGGGCTTTGTCACGGGCCTCGTGGCCCTGACCAAGATCGAGGTCATGGCCGCCGGGCTTTCGGCCCTGTTCCTGGGAGCCATCCTGGTGCGGCCGGAAAACCGCCCCCAAAGTCTGGTCAAGGCCTGGGGGGCCTTCCTGGCGGCGGCCGCAGCAGGGCCCCTGGCTTTCATCGTCTTTTTCACGCTCAAGGGCATGGGCCCCGGCCAGGCTTTCGTCCACACCTTCGCCCCGTTTTTCACCACCACCCCCCAGGCGGCGGGCCTGCCCTTCTACCGCATGATGATGGGCCTGATCCCCTTCTACCGGAACCTTCTGGCTATCCTGGTTTCCCTGGCGGGCTACGCGGTGGTCCTGGGGGGGCTCCTGGGAGCCGCGTTCCTCTCCCGGAAGTTGCCGGAAAAGACGGCCCGGGCCCTGGCGGCCGGGGCGGGCCTGCTCCTGGCCCTGGGGTGGTGGAGCCAGTGGATGCCCTTTCCCTGGCAGTATTTCGCCCGGTCCTGGCAGGTCCTGGCGGCTGTGGCCGTTCTGGTGGCTCTGACCCGCTGGTGGAGGGGGCGAAGGGAACGGGGACGGGCGTCCACAAACCGGGCGCTTACCGTTGCATTCTGCGTGTTCGCCCTGTTCCTCCTGGCCAAGGTATTCTTCAAGATCTTCCACGCCTACTACGGCTTCGGCCTGGCCATGCCCGCGGCCCTGGTGGTGATCCTGGCGCTCACGGACTGGATTCCCCGGGCCCTTCCCACCCGCCTGGGCCGTGAGGAGGTCTTCCGGACCCTGGCCGTGGGCCTGGTGGCGGGACTCGTTCTGTGCCACGTGTCCATCCTGGACATGAGGTTTTCCAGGAAGACCGTCCTGGTGGGCACCCCCTCCGAGGGTCTCTACACGGACGAACGCGGCGCGGCGGTGAACAAACTCCTGGAGATCCTCCGGGAAAACGCGAAACCCGAGGACAGCCTGGCGGTGTTTCCCGAGGGGGAGTTGGTGAACTACCTTTCGGGAATGGAGAACCCCACGGCCTACCCCGTGATCCTGCCCCTGGTGGAAATCATGTTCGGCAAGGAGACCATCCTGTCCGCCTACCAGGAGCATCCCCCGGACTGGGTGGTCCTCATGCACCGGACCACCGCCGTGTACGGGCTTCCCTTCTTCGGCCAGCACTACGGCCAGGATCTCATGCTCTGGGCCCTGACCCGATACGAACCCGTGGTCCAGATCGGGGCCCAGCCTTTCCTGGATCCGGACAAGTTCGGCATCCTGCTCCTCCGCAAACGGTCCGGCGGGGAACAGGGCTGAGGATTCGGGAGTTCCCATGACCGTGGACCTTGCGAAGGACCATTCCGGGGAAGGGGAACTCCAGGGCCGGGCCTCGGGGTATTTCCCCGCGTCCGGGGAAACAGGGGACCCGCCCTGGGGCGATCCCTGGTCCTGGCGGGAAGCCAACAGATCCCTGGCCTACCTGGCCGCCCTGCGGTCCGAAGACCTCGACCGGGCCTTTTCCCTCGCGGCAAGGGTGCGCCGCAACGTGGAACTCATGGGGCCCATGCTGGACCGGCTCTGCGCGGCCACCTGCCCCTGGTGCCCGGAGCCCTGTTGCCTCTCGGCCGTGGTGTGGCTGGACTTCACGGACCTGCTCTTCCTCCACCTGGCCAACATCACCCCGCCCCCGGCCCAGCTCCGGGACCGGACGCCGGACCCCTGCCGCTACCTCTCCCCCCACGGCTGCCTCCTGCCCCGCCTGGCCCGGCCCTGGGTCTGCACCTGGTACCTGTGCCCCACCCAGAAACGCCGCCTGAGCCAGTGGCCCACCCTGGAAAAGGAGGCCCTCCTCTCGGCCCAGGACCGGATCACCCGCAGCCGCCACCACCTCTCCCAGGCCTTCATCCAAGCCACGGCCGGCGTGGACATCTGGCAGAATCCCTGACGTGATCGCTGTTCTGGGTGGTGCGAAGAAGATTCCGAAGGCCGGGAAAAGAAAACAAAGGAACAAAGGTTGATAGGCCTGCAAAAAGTCGTCATCCCGGCGAAGGCCGGGATCCATGGATTTTGTAACACATTGAAAAAACTGGATTCCGGCCTTCGCCGGAATGACGGCTTCCGGCTCGGTTTCCCTTTCCCGAAATTCTTAGATAAGCCTTTCAAAGGGGGGTTCTGCTTCCTTAAAAAAGCCCTATCTCCCGGCCTTCGCCGGGAGATAGGGCTTTTTGCATCTCCATCACGTTTCACGCCGAAAAAAAACATCACGCAACCCGGTGGATCGTGTTTGGTAACGGCCCGTTATTCTCCCCGGGCGATCTTCCGCCCCAGCTCCCGGGCCTGGTCCATGGCCTCGGGGTGAGCAAGGATGGCGCCTTTTTCCTCCACTTTCCAATAGAGCAGGCCCCCGCCGTAGCCCATGCCCAGGGCATCGAAAAAGTACTTGGCCGTGAGTTCCATGCCCACGAAGAGGTTGCTCCCCCGGGTGGCCCCCACCCCGATCATCCAGCCCTGGCCCTTCAGGGGCGGCATCTTCCCGTCCACGGTCGCCAGCCGCCGGGCCGCCCACAGGGCCTGGGACCGGTCGATAAGCGCCTTGGCCCGGGCCGGGACATTGTAGAAGAACACCGGCGAGGCCAGGATCACCGAGTCGGCGGCCGCAAGCTTGGGGTACACGGCCTCCATTTCGTCGTTGATGACGCAGCGCCCCGTGTCATCGCAGCCGCCGCACTCCAGGCAGCCGCTGACAGACAGGTTCCGGGTGAACACGGCCTCCGTGTCCGCTCCCGCCTCCCGGGCCGCTGTGAGCAGCTCCGTCAAAAGCAGGTCCGTGTTCCCCCCCTTCCGGGGGCTTGCGTAGATGCCCAGGATGTTCATAGGTAATTCTCCGGGATTCAGTCTTGAGGGTATAGAGAGTCCCGCCGGGACGGCTAGAAGTGCCCGAGGACGCGGCTGGACTTCATCACCTGCCACCTGGCCAGGAGGGTGGCGAAGAAGTCGTGGCCCTTGTCGTCGATGACGATGAACGCGGGGAAGTCCTTTACCGTGAACTTGTACACGGCCTCCATGCCCAGCTCCGGGAACTCCAGGACCTCCACGGCGGTGATGCAGTCCCGCCCCAGACGAGCGGCGGGGCCGCCGATGGAGCCCAGGTAAAACCCGCCATACTTCCGGCAGCTCTCGGTGACGGCCTTGGACCGGTTGCCCTTGCCCAGCATGACCAGGGAGGCCCCGAGGCGCTGGAAAAGGGGCACGTAGGGGTCCATGCGGGAGCTGGTGGTAGGGCCGCAGGAGCCGCAGGGATAGCCCGGCGGGGTCTTGGCCGGGCCCGCGTAGTAGATGATGTGCTTCTTGAAGTAGTCCGGAAGCCCCTCCCCCCGGTCCAGGCGCTCCTTGATCCGGGCGTGGGCGATGTCCCGGGCCACCACGATGTCCCCGCACAGGGCCAGGCGGGTGGACACGGGATATTGGGACAGGGTGGCCCGGATCTCGTCCATGGGCCGGGAGAGGTCGATCTGAACAGCCTCCCCCTCCAGGGCACCGGCGTCCTCGGGGAGGTATTTCTCCGGGTCGCGCTCCAGGTCCTCCAAAAAGATGCCATCGGCGGTGACGCGGCCCTTGGCGTTCCGGTCCGCGCTGCACGAGACCCCCATGCCGATGGGGCACGAGGCCCCGTGGCGGGGCAGGCGGATGACCCGGACGTCCAAACAGAAGTAGCGGCCCCCGAACTGGGCCCCCATGCCCACGTCCCGGGAGTTCTGCAAAAGCTCGTGCTCCAGGCCCCGGTCCCGGAAGGCCCGGCCCTTCTCGTCCCCCGTGTCCGGCAGATCGTCCATGCACCCGGCGCTGGCGAGCTTCACGGTTTTCAGGTTGGTTTCCGCCGAGCTGCCCCCCACCACAAAGGCCAGGTGGTACGGCGGGCAGGCCGAGGTCCCCAGGCCCACCATTTTTTCCGTGAGGAAATTCAGCAGGGCGTCGTGGTTCAAGACCGCCTTGGTTTCCTGGTACAGGGCCGTCTTGTTGGCCGAGCCTCCGCCCTTGGCCACGAAAAGAAACTCGTACTCGTCCCCGGGCCCGGAAAGGATGTCGATCTGGGCCGGGAGGTTGGTCCGGGTGTTCTTCTCCTCGAACATGGTCAGGGGGGTGTTCTGGGAGTAGCGGAGGTTGTTCTGGGCATAAGCCAGGCCCACGCCCTCGGACAGGGCTTCCTTGTCCCGGCCGCCGGTGCGCACCAGCTCACCCTTTTTAGCCACGATGGTGGCCGTGCCCGTATCCTGGCAAAGGGGAAACTCCATCCGGGCGGAGATGACGGCGTTCTTGATCATCTCCAGGGCCACGTACCGGTCATTGTCCGAAGACCTGGGGTCGTCCAGGATGGCCCGGACCTGGGCCAGGTGCCGGGGCCTCAGGAGGTGGTTCACGTCCGTGAAGGCCTCCCGGGCCAGAAGGGTCAGGCCCTCCGGCTCCACCACCAGCCCCCCACCGGGCTCTCGGCGCACGTGGTCCCGGGTGATGAGGCGGAAACCGGTTTCCCGGCACCTGGCCCCGTTTTTTTCCCTGTCCCTGCTCATGGCGCCTCCCGAGCCTCCCTGCCGCCGGAGGCGGTGCGGAATATAGGCCACCCTGGCCTGAATTACAAGGATGTCCGCCCCCGGGAGGAATGGAGGAATGGATTCCGCTATCCGTTTGGATCTTTTTCAGAACTTTTTAATGGAAAACGATAGGGAATTCCTGTCAAAAACTCTGATCGCCCCTCCCCCCGAAACTACTTGCACCTGATGCCGGGTTGCGTTAAAGAATGAAATGAGTGGACTTGTACCCATGCGGGTCCTTGTTGGGAAGAAAGCCTAGGGCCGCTTGAGATCTTCTCTGTCCACAACAGCCACAAAATCAACGCCTCGGAGGGGGATGGTCCGACGGGTGGGGCCTCGGGAGCGGAAGTATTTCCCGGGGACCGGCCGCCCCCCTCGGCCGGAGTAAAAAAGTCTTGCCTTTTTTAGAAAGAATAACTATTCCTATCTGGAAGCCTGCATGAAACAAAATCCGGAGCGCAAAATGCGGATGACCAAGCAGAGAAAAGTCATCCTGGAGGAACTGAGCAAGGTCAAGTGCCATCCCTCTGCGGACCAGGTGTACCACATGGTCCGCAAACGCCTGCCCCAGGTGAGCCTGGCCACGGTGTACCGCAACCTGGAGGCCCTGTCGGAAACCGGCACCATCCTGAAGCTCGAAATGGGAGGGACTCAGCGGAAATATGACGCGGACACCTCAGAGCATCACCACGTCCGCTGCATCCAATGCAACCGGGTGGATGACCTGCCCGGAGATGCCTTCCGCGTGCCCCAGATCCGCTGGAAAGGGTTCAACGATTTCGAGATTCACGGATACCGCCTGGAGTTTCTGGGCCTTTGCGGCCCCTGCCGGGAAAAGGCGGCAGCAGCCGGTCCCGGCCTTTCCTAACCCCTCCACCCCCCCGGGCCGTCCCGGCCTTCGCCGGAGAAAACCCGATGGCTGTCCTCCTTCCGAACCCGCCATCCAACCTCGTCCCGGACGTGCCTTTTTGAAAAATCACCGGGCTGCCCCGGGCCAAATACTGGATTCACCCTATTTCTCCCCAGCCGGAGCCTTTCCTATACTCCATGCGTACCTGAAGCCGGGGAGGAAAGCACGCTTCGCGATTTTCTCATGGACCGCCCGGCCCCGGGGGGGCCGTATGCTTTTCATTCATCCCGAAACCTTTTGAGGAGAGAGAACGATGCCAGCCCTGAAAGGAAGCATGACGGAAAAGAACCTGCTCGCAGCCTTCGCGGGAGAATCCCAGGCCCGGAACCGCTATACCTACTTTGCCGGGGCCGCCCGGAAAGAGGGGCTCATCCAGATCGCCCAGATCTTCGAGGAGACGGCCAACCAGGAAAAGGAACATGCCAAGCGCTTCTTCAAGTTCCTGGAAGGCGGCGAGGTGGAGATCACGGCCTCCTACCCGGCCGGGATCATCGGCTCCACCCTGGAGAACCTGAAGGCCGCAGCAGCCGGTGAGAACATGGAGCACACCTCCCTGTACCCCGGCTTTGCCGCCGTGGCGGAAAAAGAGGGGTTCCTCATGGTAGCCGCTGTTTTCCGGTTCATTTCCGTGGCCGAAAAGCAGCACGAGAAGCGCTACCGCGACCTCGCCGCCAACCTGGAGAACCACCGGGTGTTCCACCGGGATGAAGAGCAGAACTGGAGGTGCCTCAATTGCGGATACCTCCACCACGGCAAGGACGCTCCGGATACCTGCCCGTCCTGCGACCATCCCAAGGACTACTTCGAGCTTCTGGGTGAAAACTGGTGAACCCGCCTCCCCCCCGGTTCCGGCGCTGCCGGGGCCGGGGGGGCGCCTCTCTTTCCGGAAAGGAGCCGCCATGCTCGGGGAGAAAATCGAAAAGGCATTCAATGCCCAGCTGAACGCCGAGGGATGGTCCGCCTATCTGTACCTGTCCATGTCCGCCTGGTTCTCCTCCCAAAACCTGCCGGGCCTCGCCAATTGGATGCGCGTCCAGGCCCGGGAGGAGATGGTCCACGCCATGAAGTTCTTCGACTACATCCAGAGCCGGGGCGGCCGGGTGAACCTCACCGAAGTGGCAGCCCCTTCCTTCGAATGGAAAACGCCCCTGGATGCCTTTGAAAACGTCCTGGCTCATGAACGCAAGGTCACGGGCCTGATCCACGCTCTCGTGGACCTGGCCGCCGCCGAGAAGGACCACGCAGCCTCATCCTTCCTGCGCTGGTTCGTGGACGAGCAGGTGGAGGAGGAGGAAAGCGCCGAGGCGGCCGTGTGCAAGCTGAAACTGGCCGGAGACGCCCCCGGGGGCCTGTTCCTCCTGGACCGGGAAATGGCGGAGCGGGTCTTCACGCCTCCCGCAGGCTCCAAGGACGCTTGAGGCTGTTTGCGCCAAAAACAAGAAAAGGAGCAAGCCCATGGCTTCCTGGAAATGCACCCACTGCGGCTACACGCTTACGGCGGACCGTTTCCCCGAGCCCTGCCCCTCCTGCCACGAGAAATGCGATTTCGTGGACGTGACCTGCTACGTGCCCGAATGCCAGGACTCGGGGCGGGACGAGCGCCTGGGCGAAGCCCGCAAATCCGGGGACGCGCATCCGGGAAAAAAGGGGAAACGTTAGGGATATCCTTTCGGGGCTCCGGCCCCGGCTTTGGCGGAAACCTTGGCCAGGGAGGGTCCCATGACCCTGGGAGACCCGCTTCCCGCTGGAAAGGACCGGCTTTCCCCGAAGAAGAGCCCTGCCTTCTCCAGCATGCGGGCAACCCCGTGGCCTGGCTCCCTGGAGGGACGAGGCCTTCCGGGCGGCCCGGGACCATCCGGGTGGCGAATGAAGAAAATATGAGGTAAAATAACGATTCTCCATGGGCATGAGCCGAAACCTTTCCGAGGACGAGGCCACCCCCATGGTCCGGGAATTTTTGAGCGTGGACAACTCCGGGCTTCAGGATCGGAAACCAAAATGAAGCGGATACCCATCATCCTGCTGGCTGCGGCCATGGCCCTGGCGGCGGCAGCCGCCTTTTCCGGGGAAGAGGCGGCCCCTCCAGGAAAAGCGGAAATGACCCTTCAAGGGGGATTCATGGGCGCGGTCCCCTTTCCCCACGCCCGACACCAGCAGCGCCTGGACTGCCAGGCCTGCCACGCGATTTTCCCCCAGGAAGCAGGGGCCGTGGAAAGCCTGAAGGAAAAAGGGACCTTGAAAAAGAAACAGGTCATGGACCAGTGCCGGGACTGCCACAAGAAAAAAATAGGCGCGGGCGAGCCGGCCGGCCCCACCACCTGCCGGACGTGCCACCCGGGCCCCTAGCAGGCTGTTTTTCAACAGGCCTTCAGTCGGAGAGGAACGATTCCTTGGCTGGCCGCCGGGTAGGAAGCCGGAGGCCGCCGGATTCGAAAATTCGCTGTTTTCCCCTAACCCATGAAGGAGAAAAAAATGGACAAGTACGTTTGCACGGTTTGCGGCTATGTGTACGACCCGGCAACGGGCGATCCGGACAATGGCATCTCCGCGGGAACGGCCTTTGATGACCTGCCCGAAGACTGGACCTGCCCCGTGTGCGGCGCGTCCAAGGACGAGTTCGAAAAGGAATAACCGCGAAAACCGCCTGAATGGAAACGGTCCGTGCCCACCCCTCCTTCCGGAGAGGCGAGGCCGGGGAAGCCCCTGACTCCGGGGCCGGCGGGCCCGTCCCCCGGCCCCGGAGCGCATGGCCGACATCCCCATGGGCCGACATCCTCACCCCGAGAAGGAACAAGGAATGAAACCCGTCGAGATTGCCCGCGACATCTATTGGGTGGGAGCCATTGACTGGAATGTCCGGGACTTCCACGGCTACTCCACCGGACGCGGCTCCACGTACAACGCCTTTCTCATCATGGACGAGAAGATCACCCTCGTGGACACGGTGAAGGCGCCCTTTGCCGATGAGCTTATGGAACGCATCGCCTGCGTGGTGGACCCGAAAAGGATCGACTGCGTGGTGAGCAACCACACGGAGATGGACCACTCGGGGTCCCTGCCCCGGGTCCTGCATTATATCGGCGAGGACAAGCCCGTGTACTGCTCCAGGATGGGGAAGAAGAACCTGGCCGCCCATTTCGGGGACCGGTTCA
>JAHJUF010000302.1 GCA_018829095.1 Pseudomonadota bacterium
AGGATCTGGGGCGGCAGGACCTCGTTCACCGGGCGGCCCAGTTCCTGGTTCACCGTGACCCGGAAGGGCAGGTAGCTTGCGCTGTTGCGGGAGGTTTTCACCCAGGGGTGCAGGCTCTTCAGGACCGGGACCCGGCCCGCGTAGTAGTTCAACTCCACGAACTTCATCCCCACCTTCATGATGGGGCGCTGCTTCACGAACCAGGAAATGAATCCATCTTTGATTTGTTTCAACACTCCCGGCATATCGGGTCTCCTCAAGCTGCGGGGGCGTGCTTCAAAGCCGGTCCACCCATCCCACCCGGGGCTGCTCCCGGGCCACAGGGCGGTCCACCGTGCCCCTGGGCCATCCCAGGGCAATGGACGTCACCAACTTGAACGGACGGCGGATGCCCAGCTTCTTTTTCAAATCCGCCTGGAAGTTCACGGCCTTCACCAGGCTCACGTAGCAAGTCCCCAGGCCTAGGGAGTGGGCTGCCAGCACCATGTTCTGGCCGCACATGCCGAGATCCAGCACGGGGTCTCCCACACCCCGGCGGTCCACCAGAAGGAGGATCACGCAGGGCGCGCCAAAGAAGATGTCGTACTTGGGGTCGGAGCTTGCCGCGTTGATGCCGCCCCGGGCCCGGGGCTCCACCTCGCCGGTTTTCAGGGCCGTGAGCAGGGGCAGAATGGCGTGCTGCCAGGCTTTGAGCCGGGCGGCCGGTTCGCCGGGTGTCCGCTTTTCCAGCCAGGGGTGGGGCAGGGTCAGGAATCCGGCGGCCTTCAGGGCTTTTTTGCAGCGTTCGTTCAGCGCGCCCACAGCCGGGCGGCCCTGAACCACCACAAAAGCCCAGGGCTGGCCGTTCCCGGCGGATGGGGCGAACCGGCCGGCCTCAATGACCCGTTGGACCAGGGCCCGGTCAACACCCTTTTTCCGGAAGAGCCGCACGCTGCGCCGCTGGTAGATGACCCGCTCGGTTTCGGTGAGTTCGCCCTCAAAGGCTTCCCAGGGCTCGCCGGCCCGGTCCGCCAGGGGGGCCGGGGGCGTCTTTTCGCCGGGGTACAGGTGGGTGTTCTTCCAGAACCCCTCGCCCACCCGGTAATCCCCCTCCACGGTCACCGCGTTGTTGGGACAGACGGCCACGCAGTTCTGGCAGGTGATGCACCGGAAGGCGTCGTATCGCATGTTGGACCGGGGCCTGCCCTCATGGAGTTCCAAAAGCTGGATGGGGCAGGCCTGGACGCACCGGCCGCAACCGTCACATTTTTCCGGGTCCGCGATCATGCGGGCGAACCGGGCCCGGGGAAGGTTCAATTGCCTGAGCTTTTCGAGCATGGCGGTTCCTCCCGGGGGATGGCGGCCAGGGGTGTGGCCGGTCCGGGGCTATTTTTCGTAGGTCTTTTCCAAAATCTGGGTCTTTTTCACCGCGCGTTCCAGGCTGTTGGGGGCCAGCCAGGTGATGGCGGGCCGGATCTTCAACAGCGCGTGCATCCGGCTCGCCAGCTCCTTTTCCAGGGCCGGGAGGTCCTCTTCCCGCACGCCTTCGGCAAATTCCACCCTAAGCTTCAGGGGCGGCACCACCCGGGGCGGGGGCTCGTCCAGGACGATGCGGAACGAGCCGGTGAGCTTGTCCGGCATGGAGTGGATCACGCCCTCGATGGCCGCCGGGTACACGGGCACGCCCTTGACCTTCAGCATGTCGTCGGCCCGGCCCACGATCTTGTACCTGAACCCGGTCCGGCCGCAGGGGCAGGGGTCGGTGAAGACCTGGTGGATGTCGTTCAAGGTGAAGCGCATGTCGAACCAGACCGCTCCCTGGGGATGCAGGGAGGTGGCGGCCATGAGGCCCGTTGCGCCGTTCGTGAGGGGCACGGGCTCCTTGGTCTCCGGGTTGATGAGCTCGTAGTGGCAATAGTCGTCCCCGATCCAGTGCATGCCCTGGTACACGGGGTCCTCGCAGGAGCAGCCGTATCCGGCCCCGGCGTCGAAGACCCGGGCCCCGTACTCGGTTTCCAGGCGGTGGCGCACCTCGGGGATGCCCGCCCCGGGCTCGGCCCCCAGGATCATGATGTTGATGCCCAGGTCCTTCACCGGACGCCCCAGGACCTGGGGGCAGCGTTCGATCAAGTGCAGGGCCAGGGAGGGCGTGCCCAGAAAAACGTCCACATTGAAGAGCTGCATGAACTGGAGAATCTTTTCCGTGCCCGCCTCGGCCCCGATGGGCACGATGGTGACCCCGGGGAAGTTCTTGAAAAGGAGCACCTGGGGCGTTCCGGCCGCGTGCATGGAAAGGCCGAAACAAAGCCCGATGCGGTGGTGGTTCTCCGGCCTGAGGCCCATGCGCCAGGCGGCCCGACACATCATCTCCTGGGCGTCGGCAATGGCCGTGTGGAAGTTGGGGTAGGGCGTGGGGATGCCCGTGGTGCCCGAGGTGGTGGTGAGGAGGTAGAGGTCGTCCATCCGGGCCTTGCCGAAAAGCTCCAGCATGAGGCGGTTGAAATCCAGGCCGATCTCCCCGATGAGTTCCCGGATCTCGGCCTGACCCGCCACAGGGATGGCCCGGGCGAAATCGTCGAAGCTTTGGATGTCCCCGGGTTTGACCCCCGCCTTGTCGAACCGCCGCCGGTTGAAGGGCGTGTTCTCATACTGCCACGCCAGGGAGGTTAATAGCTTTTCCAGCTGGGTCTCCCTCATGGCGGGAGTGTTCAGCAGGGGTTCGATCTCCATGTTCCAGTAAGGCCGGTCCTGGTTCTGATCCATGGTGTCCTCCCGGGATGTTTTTGCCACATATTTTCTTCTCAGTTTTTGAAGATGTGCAGGGCCATGGCTGCAGCGTCCACACCCAGGATGCCTCCTCCGTTGTGGGTCATGCCCACCCGGGCGTTCTTCACCTGGCGCGCCCCGGCCTCGCCCCGGAGCTGGCGCACCACCTCGTGGATCTGGCCCAGGCCCGTGGCGCCGATGGGGTGCCCCTTGGACGCCAGGCCGCCGGAGGTGTTGGTGGGCAGCCGGCCGTTGATCTCCAGAAAGCCGGAGTCGATGTACTCGGCAGCCCGGTCACCGGGAACGAGGCCCAGCTCGATCAGGGCAAAAATTTCTGAGGGGCTGGTGGCGTCGTGGACCTCAACGAGATCAATGTCTTTTGGGCCCACTGAGGCTTTTTCGAAGATTTTCTTCCCTGTCCGCAGGGTCAGGGTGTCGTCGAAATCCTGGCCCAGGCGTCCGGACCCCACCACCGAGGCCTCGATCCACACGGGTTTGGTGGTGAATTGGGCAGCCTTTTCCTTGGAGCAGACGATCACGGCGGCCGAGCCGTCGGAGATCGGGGAGCACATGAGGCGGGTCAAGGGAAAGGCCACCTCCGGCGAGGTCATGACCTGCTCCAGGGTCACCTCTTTCTGGTACTGGGCGTGGGGATTCAGCGCTCCGTGCTTGTGGCTCTTCACGGCGATTTTGGCGAAATGCTCCTGGGTGAGGCCGTACTTCTCCATGGCCCGCCGGGTGTAGTAGGCGTACATGTCCATGAAGATGCTCTTGCTCTTGCCGGAATCCCCGGAGAGGATCTGGCCCCCTTCCTTCTCCGCCACCTGGGCCAGGAACTCATGGACCCGCTCGATGTCCACGGCGGTGCCCAGGGCCATGAAGGACTTCATCTTGTCCACATCGTAGAGCTTTTCGAAGCCCACCACCAGGGCGCAGTCGAACACCCCGGCCCCCACGGCGGTCCACGCAAGGTTCAGGGCCGAGGAGGAGGACGCACAGGCGTTTTCCACGTTGTACATGGGGATGGTGTCGATGCCCATGGCGCTCAGGGTCACCTGGGCCTTGATCTGCTCCTGGCCGGTCATGATCCCCGGGGCGGCCGACCCCACGTAAGCGGCCTCCAGGACCTTGGGGTCCGCGCCCGCATCGGCCAGGGCGGCGGTGACCGCCTCCCGCACCAGGTCCTTGATGGATTTTTCCGGGTACTTGCCGAACCGGATCATTCCCGCGCCCACGATGGCTACATCCCGCATGACCTGCCTCCAAGAAGAACATTTCCGATGATTTTATGACACCCTGGATAAGGGGTAGACCATATCGACTCTTGAGTCAACAGAAAACAGGCGGGCGCATGCTTTGATATAATAGCCTGTAATTAATATATATTTCTAAGAACAACAAGGCTTTTTGTGGCGACAAGGATACGGCAATTGTATAGTATATGTATAGTATGGCCGTTCGTGGAGCCTGGCCCGAAGCCGGGTCAGGCGGCCTGGAAGAGGAGGCTGAAAAGATGGCGGACCTGGCGGGTGAGGTCTTCGGGGGAGATGCCTCCCCGCACGGAGGCCATGGAATGGATTCCTTCGAAAGCCCCCACCAGGGCTGCGGCCGCGGCCCTGGGGTCCATCTCCGGGAACCGCCCCTGGCGGATACCGCTCTCGATGTCCGCTTCCACCGGGCCGTGGATGGACCGGTGGATTTTTCTGCCCATGTCCCGGAGGCGCGGCTCGGGGTCCTCCATAGCCTCCCGGGCCAGGCGCAGGATGGCGCAGAAATCGTCCATGACCCCGGAAACCAGGTGAGCGCGCATCTCCAGCCGCCGGACCGGGTCTTTTTCCGCCCGGATCTTTTCCCAGCCGCCGGAGAACATGCTTTCGAACAGCCAGGGCACGCATTCCAGGAACAGGTCCTTCTTGTCCTTGAAATAGAAATAAAAGGTGCCCTTGCCGATGTTCAGTTCCTGGATGATCTCGTTGACCCGGGTCTGGGACAGGCCTTTTTCCGTGAAGAACCGCCGCCCCTGGTCCAGGATGGCCTCCCGGTTGCCCCGGTCCCCGGCTCCCCGCCGGGCGCGGGCGACGGGCGCAGGGGCCGTCTCCGGGGCCGCGGGCACCGTGGCGGCGAGCTCGGAATCGTTTCCATCCAGGCCCTCCACCCGGTCCAGGTATTCCCGGACCGCCCCGGGAGACAGCCCCCGGTCTTGGGCTTCCCGGATCATGGTGAGCTTCATGAGGTGGCCCATGTCGTAATAGGCCATGGTTTTCCCGGTCCTCCTGGGCGGATGGAGCAGTCCCAGCTTAAGAAAGTAGTGGATGGCTCGCCGGGGAATCCCGGAAAGGCGCTCCAGGTCCGCAATGCGCATCCATCCTCGGGATGGTTCGGCCATGATCCTCCATTCCCCGGCCAGGTGGCAACCCATGGGAAAGGCCCGGGCGCCAGGGTAGAATTATACATAAACTATACAAAACAAATTATGCATGATGGAAACGGAAAGGCAAGCTCCAAGAAATCTTTTTGATGAACTTGATGCAAACGATTTGCTCCACAGGCGGCAGCATGGACCTGTTGGTAAAGAATCGACCGCAGCCGGGTGATCCACCATGCAAAATTGACTCAGTCTGGGGGGTAATCGGCTTCCGAAATTGACACCTTTGGCGCGGGGGAATTTCTTCATCGGTAGGGATAAAGGGCGGCCCGGGAGGGATGCTGACGGTGAAGACGATCGAGAAGATTCGTTTGGCTCGGCGCAAAGGGAAGTCCATTAGCGGGATCGACTAGGATTTACGCCTGTCTCGCAATACGGTCCGGAAAGTGCTACGAAGCAGGGGGATGGATTCAAGCTACGAAAGGAGGTCAACCGCGTCCCAGGCTCGGACCCTTTACCAGGGACCTACGGACTCCTGGGCAGGGTGGGACTTGGGGCGGGACTTTTTTTCAAAATCAGCCAAACTCGGATAAACTCAGTGGAAATCAGGAATCAATATAGGCTATTATATCAAAATGTTAGAAAGATATTAGGAGGTTAGAAAACTCAGGAATTCTGTCTTATAATTCGTAGGTCGCAGGTTCGAGTCCTGCCGGCCTATCCAGTAAAATCAATAAGTTATAGCCTTCTGGTTGTAACCTGTTTTTCTTTCCCCCCCGTTTTGTCCCCATCCTGTCCCCATATTTTTCGCAAGGGGCCAAAAAAGAATCCCGGCAAGCCGAAGCTCCCGGGGTCGTTGGTAGCCCTTTTCGTGCCTGTTTTCCGTGCCGGAGGGCATCACCTCCCTCCGCGCGTATGGAGCCTTTAAAAATTGGTCCAGGCTTTTGAGATGCGCCCCACTCCCCCCGATCCGTCTAATGGCCCCCCCAACCTCCAGGCGGGCCAAGCTGGAGCATACCATGCCCCAAACCTTGAAATTGCTGCAGGTCGCCATCTTCAAACGGCGAAACCTGTACGAACTCTTCAATCCGCCATCACAACAAGAGCACGCAGGCCAGAACCAAATAGCCTTAAATTTCAAATGCTTTTAACCGGACACCAGTGCCCTGTCCCCTCTTTTTCAAGGGAGGAACCCAGTCCGGGCCGTGTTTAAAAAAAATCCTGTTTTTGATGGAGATGCAAAAGGCCTTGAAATAACTGGATTCCCGTTCCACGATTTCGCGGGGATAAGCTTCTCGGAATGACGGATAGGGTGAATTTCGGGCTTTTTGCATCTCCATCATCCCTGGAAAAAGGAGGCGTCCGGGGGCGACGCGCCCGGCTGTCAGCCCTCGTCCGGGGCGAAAAACGCTTTCTTGCCCGCGCCGCACACGGGGCACTTGTCCGGGGCCTCGCCCTCGCAGGTGTATCCGCACACGCTGCACACGTGATAGCCCGTGTCGGGCATGGTGGCGTCGGACGTGAGGGCGGCCAGGGCTTTTTCGTAGAGCCCGGCGTGGATCTTCTCCACCTCGTTGGCAAAGGCGAAGCTCCGTTTGGCCGCCTTGTGGCCCTCGGCCTCGGCGTTGGCGATCATGGCCGGGTACATGTTCTTGAACTCGTGGATCTCGCCTTCCAGGGCCTCTTTCAGGTTTTCCGCGGTGGAGCGGACGCCCTCCATGGCCTTCAGATGGGCATGGGCGTGGACCGTCTCCGCGGCGGCGGCAGCCCGGAACAGGCGGGCGATCTGGCCGAAGCCCTCCTTTTCCGCCTGCTTGGCAAAGGCAAGGTACTTGCGGTTGGCCTGGGACTCACCGGCAAAAGCCTCTGCGAGATCCTTCTCCGTCTTGCTCATGGGTTTTCTCTCCTGGTCTGGGGTTCGGGTTTCCCTGGGCAATAGCCTGGGCCATGCTTTAATCAGGAATTGTTATCAAAAAAGATGAGAAGTGACATGGGATTGTCAAGGCCGAACAGCGGATTAACGCGACGATTCCAGGATCACCCCGGCCAGACTGGCGGCGCGTTCCGTGAACCAACGGCACTTTTTCTCCCGGGTGTTCTCCCGGGTAAAGGCCTCCCGGCCTTCCGGTCTGGAAAGGTTGTGGCCCTGGAGATCCAGGCAGTTGGTGGAACCGAACTCCCGGCCAAACCGGGAAACCAGGGCCTGGACCGCCGCGTAGCAGGCGTCCTTGGACCCTTTGGCCGCATCCCGGCCCGCCCAAAGGGAAAGGGCCATGAGCGCCCCGGTCAAGGCCCCGCACGGGCCGTTGGTCCGGGCCAGGCCGCCGCAGAACCCTGTGGCGATGCGGGGGATCCATGGCGATTCGATCCCCATCCGCCGGGACAGGGCCAACAACACACTCTCCGCGCAATCCAGACCCGAATCGAAAATCTCCGCCGCCTCACGGCCAACATCCAAGGTCATGGAGTTTCTTCCTTCCCAGACGAAAAGCGGGCAAAAGAGGCTCCCCGTTCCCTATTAGACAAAACCGGGAATCTGCCACGGGATTCCCTGGCGGGCGCTTTTTTTGCGGAACCCCATCAGAATGACTTCGAAAAAAGCTCCGTATGCAAAGCGCGCAAGCCGGGAAAATGCGAGGCGTACTTCTGTACGTTGAGCCTTTTCCCGGTGCAGCGCAACGCCGCAGACGGACTTTTTGCGAAGTCATCATTCGTTGGCTTCCACCGGGTCGTAGGTCAGGGGCCGGCCTTCCACCCAGACCTTGGGGGAAAGGCGGGTCTCGTCCCGGCCGCAGCGCAGAAGCCGGTCGCAGGCCATGATGAATCCCTTGAGAGCCCCGTCCCGGGCCAGGGCCCCACGGGCGTAGGCTGAGCAGGAGGGGTGCATGGGGCACCGTTCCCCGGCCACGGGGGACAGGTATTGCTGGTACATTTGGACAAAGAAATCAGCACCGGCCGGGTCCGCGGCCCGGGCCGCCGGGGATGCCGGGGATGCCGGGGCGGCGTCGGAGGGGCCGTTCATGGCACCGGCCATGGCTCCGGGAACCGCCAGAAACAGGCAGGCCGCCAGGACCGCCAAAACGATAGCAAAAAAGCTCCTCACGATCCGCCCTCCTTCCGGCGCTTTTCGCAGGCCTGGGCCAATAGCGGTAAAAAGTTCACCGCGTCCTCCTTCACCCCCAGGTCCGCCACGTGGAAGATGGGGGCGTTTTCATCCCGGTTCACAGCCACCACGAAACGGGAGCC
Organism: Pseudomonadota bacterium; assembly: GCA_018829095.1. Taxonomy (GTDB): domain Bacteria; phylum Desulfobacterota; class Desulfobacteria; order Desulfobacterales; family Desulfatibacillaceae; genus JAHJUF01. Next base: position 8,357 of record JAHJUF010000302.1, read on the forward strand.
CCGCATTCCGGCCACGTGCTGGAACGCGCCGGAGATTCCGCAGGCCAGGTACAGAGCCGGAGCCACGGTGGCCCCCGTGATCCCCACCTGACACCGGTGGGGGAGCCAGCCCAGATCGCAGGCTGGCCGGGACCCGGCGAGAACTCCCCGGGGAAAGAGCGCGGCCAACCGCCGGGCGGCCCCGAGATTCTCTTCGCAGCCCATGCCCCGGCCCACGGCCACCACGGCCTCGGCGTCCGCCAAACCGGGTTCCTGGCCGGTACGGCGCAACACGCCCAGGGAGCGTATGCCCTCCGGCGCGGCCCCGGCCTCCCGAAAAACCACCTCCCCGGCCGGGCCAACGGATTCCTCCGGGGGAGTCTGGCTGCCTCCCAGGACGGTCAGCACCGCTGGAAAAGCCAGGGGCGAAATCTTCTGGATCAGCCGCCCCCCGGCCACGGACCGGGAAAATACCGGACCGCCCTCTCCCCGCTCCACGGCCTCCACCCCCGGGACGCAGCATCCCCCGGCGAGAACCGCCAGGGCCGGGGCCAGGTCTGCGGAAAAGGGCGTGTGGCCCAGGCAGACCCATTGGGCACCGGCCTCCCGGACCATCCCGGCCAGGACAGCCGCCAAGGAACCGGCGGAGGCTCCATCGGCCACGGAAACGGCCACTGTTGGGCAGCCGTATTGCCCGGCCAGATCCCGGGCCACGGGTTCCGGGTTCGGGGCCAGTATAGCCAAAAGGGTCCTCTCCCCTGCCCCGGAAAGGGAAAGAGCCAGAGAAAGGGCGTCCAGGCAGGCGGGGACGGGTTGCCCCCCCTGGGCCTGGACCACGGCCACGCAGGAGGACCGGGGAAGCGGCGCGTTCACAACAGCCCCCTTTGCATAAGGATATCGCAGAGCTTCTCCGCCTTTTCCGCTGCCGTGCCGGTGAGGAACCGTCCGGGCGGCGGGGGCGGGGGCAAGGCCGTCTCCAGGGACCGGAGCCGGGGCTGGGGCAAAAAAGGCGCGCCCGCCTCCGGCCGGAAAATTTCCTGTTTGTTGGCCCGGAGCACATGCGACAGGACCGGGTACCGGGGAGTGATGCCCGAGGACTGGATGGAAAGGACCGCCGGGAGGCGGATTTCCAGTTCCTCGGCCATGCCCCCTTCCAACTCCCGCACGGCCCGGATGATGCTTTGGCCAGAACCCGCCGGGGCGATTTCCACCACGGACGAGGCAAAAGGCAAGAAAAGGAGCGCGGCCAGCATGGGGCCCGTGACCCCGGCCATGGAGTCCTCGCTCATGGCCCCGCACAGGATGAGGTCCGGTTGCCGTTGCCGGGCCAGCCCGGCCAGCAGAGCCGCCACGGCCATGGGGTCCGGGAACCTCTCGTCCATGGGCGCCAGAAAACCCGCGCCCGCGCCCATGGCGAGCGCCCGGCGCACCACGGCCTCGGCCCGGTCCGGGCCGACGGAAACCGCCTCCACCGTGGCCCCTGCCGTGTCCTTCAGCACCAGGGCGTGCTCCATGGCAAAGGCGTCCAGGCGGTTCATGGTCCATCGCCCGGCCCCGGGAGCGAGCCACTGCCCGGAAACATCCGGGACAACGGGCTCGTCAGGGTCAGGCACCTGCTTCACGCACACCAGGATCTTCATGGGGATTTCCTCGCCAATATCATGGCCAAGATAATCCCCGGCCCGGGGGTGTAAAGTCAAGGACCCCGGCACGGCCGGCCAAACAGCCCGGAAAATCCTCCAAGAGAAACGGATTTTGTAGTATGGATAGGGTATTGGCAAACCTTCCTACGGGATGATGACATGAACCGGCACGTCCAGCGCATCCGATGGCTTTTCGGCAAGGGCCTGTGGGATATCCGGGCCACGGAGCGGCCCTGGCTCCAGGCAGCGGGCATTCGGACGCTCCGGATGGCCACGGCCTCGGTGGTAAACTTCAAAAAGGACGACGGCCTCCGCCGGGCCTCGGGGCTCACCTTTTACACCCTCCTCTCCGTGGTGCCCATCCTGGCGCTCCTGTTGGGCGTGGCCAAGGGCTTCGGGTTTGAAAACCATATCGAAAAACAACTCCTCCAGTACCTCCGTGGCCAGGAGGAGGTGGTGAGCCGCCTTATCCAGTTCGCCATGGCCATGCTGGAGAACACCAAGGCCGGGGTGTTCGCCGGGGTGGGGGTGGCGCTGCTTTTCTGGAGCGTTGTCCGGGTCCTGGGAAACCTGGAGGACGCCTTGAACCGCATCTGGAACGTGTCCGGGCGGCGGCCGCCGGGGCGCATGATCGTGGACTACCTGGCCGCCAGCATCCTGGCCCCGGTCCTGTGGATTTCCGCTTCCACCGGGAGCGTGATGGTGAGCCGGTACGTGCGCCTGGCCTCGGAGAACTTTTACGGAGCGGGCTGGATCAAACCCCTGCTCTCGCCCCTGCTGTACCTCCTGCCCTACAGCGTCATAGCCCTGGCCCTGGCCTTTTTGTACATCTTCCTGCCCAACCGGAACGTGCCCTGGCGCTCCGGTTTTGCGGCCGGAATCCTGACCGGGGCCATGTACCTGGTTTTCCAGTGGATCTACATCAGCTTCCAGGTGGGGGTGGGCAAGTACAACGCAGCCTACGGCAGTTTCGCGGCCCTGCCCCTCTTCCTGGTCTGGCTGAACACGAGTTGGATCATCATCCTTTTCGGCGCGGAACTCTCCTATGCCCACGCCAACGCCCGGACCTGGGAGTACGCAGCCGACCAGGAGGCGTTTTCAAGCTGGAGCGAAAAGGCCCTGGCGCTCCTGGTGGCCCGGGAGGTGTGCCTGGATTTCGCGGCCGGAAAGCCGCCCCGGGCCATCCGGGAGATCGCCGGGCACCTGGACCTGCCCCGGCGGCTGACGGCCCGGCTCCTGGAGGACCTCGCCCGGGCCGGGGTGGTCTCGCCCCTGTGCGCGGCCGAGGGGGAACCGCCGGTGTACCAGCCCTCCAGGCCCCTGGACCAGGTGCGGCCCGGCTGGGTCCTCGCGCGCATGGAACATCTGGGTGAAAACGACTTGTCCCTGATCCGGCCCCCGGACCTTTCCCGAATCCGCGCCGTGCTGGAAGCCTTTTCCCGGGCCGGGGCCGAGGCCCCCGAAAACAAGCCCCTCCATGAGATTTGACATAGGGAAAACCCCCGCCCCCGGCCGGGGTTTTCCGGCCGCCCGGCGGGTCGCGGCATGGCTCGCCCTTTGCCTTTGCCTGGCCGTGGCGGCCCGGGCCGGTGAGCCGGGCCCCGGGGACCTCTTTGCCCTGACCCGGGCCCGGGAGCTTCTGGACGCGGGCCGCGCCCAGGAGGCTTTGGAGCAACTCCAGCCCCGGGTCAAGGGGCCGGACGCCCACCCCCTGGTGTTCTTCTTCGCGGGGACCGCGCTCCTCTCCCTGGACCGTCCCTCCGACGCGGCCACGAGCTTTCGGGCCGCCCTGGACAAGGACCCGGCCCTTTCCCCGGCCTGGCAAAACCTGGGATTGGCCCTTTCCCGGACCGGGGACCACTCCGGCGCGGCCCTGGCCCTGGAAAAGGCTTACGAGACCCGGAGCGGCGAGGCCCCGGACCTCCTGGCCCGGGCAGCCGGAGAATGGGAACTGGCCGGGGAGCCCCAGGATGCGGCCCGGACTTGGGAAACCCTGATCCAAGACCAGCCCGGCAACATGGACCCCGCATGGCAAGAGGGACTCGCCCGGGCGCTCCTGGCGGGCCCAGAGGCGGAAAAGGCCCTGGACGTCCTCCTCGGCCTGGCGGAAAACGCGCCCGCCGAGCGCCGGGAGGCCTGGCAACGGGTCCTGGTCCATTCCCTGGACCAATGGGGAGACCAGGACCGGGCGCTTTCCCTGGCCGGACGGTTCACGGCCCAGGACCCGGGAAACCCGGAGTGGTGGCGCATCCGGGCCCGGCTCTTCCTGGAGGCGAACCAGGGAGAGAATGCCCTGGCCTGCCTTTTGGCCGCCGGGTTCCTGGAACCCCTGTCTGAAAAGGAAGCCATCCTGGCCGGGGACCTGGCCCGGTCCGTGGGTGTCCCGGCCCTGGCGGCCCGGCTCTACCAGGACGCCGGGGAACCGGACGGCCCGGACCTGTACCTTCGGCTGGCCACGGCCTGGAGCCAGGCCCGGGAGCCCGAAGAGGCTCTGAAATGGGCGGACGAGGGGCTTTCCCGGTTTTCCGGCCCGCGCCTGGCCATGATGAAGGCGGAGCTTTTGTGGGAGCTTTCCCGTTTTCCGGAGGCAGCCCGAGCCTACGAGGCTGTTGCGCCGGACGCGCCGGAGCCCGGCCGGGCATGGCTCATGGCCGCCCACGCCCGGTTCCGGGCCGGGGACATGGAAAAGGCGGCAACGGACGCGGAGAGGGCTCTGGGATATCCGGGTTCCCGGGAGGATGCTCAACAGCTGGGGCAGGCCCTGGCCCGGGAAATCAGCGCCCAGGGAAAGGGATATTGATGGAGAGGCAAAAAGCCCGAAATCTCTTGCGCCCGTCATTCCGGCGAAGGCCGGAATCCAGTTTTTTCGAACGGTTATGGACCCCCGCTTTCGCGGGGATGACGGACATTTCAGCTATTGCGAACCTATCAAAAAAGATAAGCGGCTAAAAGCAAAAGAAATCCCCCCTGCCCCCCTTTGTCAAAGGGGGGTTCTGCTACTTTTTCAAAGGGGGGGGCTGCTTCTTTCCAAAGGGAGGGCTGCTTCAACCGCTTCCCTGGAAAGCCTGCCTTGGCAACCGGGTACGCTTCAGCCGGATGAACCGGTTTTTGAACCTCTGCGGTTTCCTTCTTTTGGGAACCTGCGTAATCTGCGGATTCTTCTTTTCCCTTTCTATCCCGGCCCGAACGGGATGAAGGAAAGCCTTTGCCCTTGAAGCCGGAAAACGCCCGGTTCGTCCGGTCCATATTCAGCCGTAGGATGCTGGTTTCGTTCGTCATGGGATTTTCCTGCGGCCTGCCCCTTCTGCTCACCATCTCCGTACTCCAGGCCTGGATGAAGGAGGAGGGGGTGGATCTGGCCACCATCGGCCTCATGAGCCTGGTGGGCCTGCCCTACACGGTGAAGTTCCTCTGGGCCCCGGTGATGGACCGGTTCGTGCCGCCCTTTCTGGGCCGCCGCCGGGGGTGGATGCTCATGGCTCAGGTGGCCCTCTTCTTCGCCGTGGCCGGCCTGGGGCGCTCAAACCCCGCCCAGAACCCCTGGATGATGGCCCTGGCCGCGTTTTTCGTGACCTTCTTTTCCGCTTCCCAGGACATCGTGGTGGACGCCTACCGCCGGGAGGACCTGGCGGACGAGGAACTGGGCCTGGGGTCGTCGCTCTATATCAACGGCTACCGGGTGGGCATGCTCCTGGCCTCCGGGGGCGGCCTCATCATGGCGGACCACATGGCCTGGTCCCAGGTCTACCTCATCCTGGCCCTGTGCCTGGTCCCGGGCATCCTGGCCACGCTCCTGACCCCGGAGCCCCCCCAGGCGGAGGCGCCCTCCAGCCTGTGGATGAGCATGGCGGGCCCCCTGGCCGATTACTTCCGCCGGGACGGGGCGTGGCTCATCCTGGCCTTCATCCTCCTCTACAAACTGGGGGACCAGATGGCCTCCATCATGACCACGCCCTTTTACCTGGAGATAGGCTTCACCAAGACCCAGATCGGGACCGTGGTGAAGCTCTTCGGGTTCTGGGCCACCATCGGCGGCTCCCTGGCCGGGGGACTGATCATCCTCCGGTGGGGCATCTACCGGAGCCTGTGGATCTTCGGATTTCTCCAGGCCCTGTCCACGGCCTGCTTCGCCATACTCACCCGCACGGGCCCGGACCTTTCGTGGCTGGCCGCGGTCATCGCCTTTGAAAACGCCTCCGGGGGCATGGGCACCGCCGCCTACGCCGCCTTCATGGCCAGCATCACCAACAAAAAATTCACCGCCACCCAGTACGCCTTGTTGACAAGCCTCATGGGCATCCCCAGAGTGTTTGCTTCGGCCCCCACGGGCTTTTTCGTGAATGGCTTGGGTTGGGGGATGTTTTTCCTTTTCTGCGCCCTCATCGCCCTACCGGGCATCCTGCTTTTGACCCAGTTCTCCGACTGGGCCTCGGGGCGAAAAGCCAAAACCAAACCAACAGGGTCCCCATGAACGACATCACCCCCAAAAACCGCCCCGCGCCGCCCGAACCCCTGGCCGAAGCCAGAAACCGCCTGATGGCCCTCCCGGCCGAGGAGGCGGTGGAAGCCATCCTGGACCACCCCCGGGCCGGGGCCCTGGTCCGGTCCCTGTCCGACCAGGACTTCCGCCTGCTGGTTCTGGAGAACGGCCCGGCCGACAGCCTGGAAATCATTGCTCTGGCTTCGGACAGCCAGTGGCGGCACATCCTGGACATGGACGCCTGGCGAGGGGACCGGCTCCTGGCGCCCCTGGTGACCAAGTGGCTCGGACTTCTGGCCGCTGCGGCCCCGGAGCGTGTCACCCGGTGGCTCCTGAACGAGGAGAGGGATCTGACCCGGTGGTGGTTCCACAAGAACCTGTCCATCCAGGTCCTGGCCGAGGACGAGGACCCGTCGGACCTGCCCGACGGCTACTTCTCCCTGGACGGAGTCCTGCACTTTTGCGTGACCCCCCGGCGGGAGGAGGACGAGCCCGAGGTCCCGGGCCAGGAGCCTTTCATCCAGGCCATGCTGGAGCGCATGGCTGCGGAGGATTACTCGATCTTCCATGGATTGTCGTTCGAGGCCGGGGCTGTCCTGCCCGCCGAGGCTGAGGAGGAACTCTTCCGGTTCCGGGGCGTGCGCCTGGCGGAACGGGGATTCCCGCCCTTCCACGAGGCGGTTGGCGTGTACCGCCACACCACGGCCGAGGCGGTGTCCAAGGCCCCGGCCAAGGCCCCGCCCCTGGCCAACGATCCGCTTCTCGCCCCCATCCCCCCCGTGGCCCCAGGCCAGGCCCTTTCCCACGAGAGCCTGTTCTCCCGGTCCCTTTCCGTGGTGGACCGGGCAGCGGCCGCGGCGGACCTCCAGGCGGAGTTCGCCTCCCTGGCCAACCAGGTGGGCTGCGCGGACCGCCAGGGGGTCTCCAGCCGGGAGGAACTGGCCTCGGTGGTGAGAAAGAGCGCGGGGTACGTGTCCCTGGGGCTTTTCCGCCTTTCCGGGGACAACCCCGCCCCGGCCGCCGACCTCCTCCTGCGCCACCGGCTCTCCGACCTTTTCGCCCTGGGATTCTCCCAGGCCCTTGAGCTGAAATTCGATGCGGAAAGATGGCGGAAAAACGCCTGGTTCACGAGCCGGGGCCTGGCCCTGACCTTCTTCGGGGAGCAGGGCCTGGGGGTCCTGGGAGGACTTTTCCTCAAGCGGCCCATGTATTTCGACAACTACCGCACCGGCAGCCTGTACAGGGACTTCGAGCGGCCCGGGGAGATCCTGGAGGCCCGGACCATCCTGTCCCGGATCGTGGCTGCGGACGGCATCCTGGAGGCCATGGAAGTGCCAGGGAAGTCCATCCCCCGGCCCCTGACCCACAAAAGCCTGATCCTCACCCTCTGGGCCCGGCGGGAACTGGGGCTCCCGGGACTGGCCCCCCTGTCCATGAAGGAACTGGCCCGGTTCCTGTCCGGCCTGTGGGAGGAAACCGGCCAGGGCAAACGGATACGGTCGGGGGCGAAGGAATCCTTCCTCCTGGGGCTGCCTGGGAGCGGAGAGTCATCGCCCGCCGGGCTGCCCCAGGGGGCTGAAAATTTCCTGGAGGATCTTTTCCGGGAGATGGAAGAGGAGCTTTCCGGAGTGGAACCAACAGCCCCGGACCCGCGCTTCGTGACCCTGTTCTGGATGGACCCGGCCGGAGCGCATTGACAGGGGACCGCCGGGAAGGGTAAAACTTTCAACAGCGGGGCCGGTTCCGGCTTCCGCCTGTTTCCCTGCCATCCCAGAAAAATCCGGAACTGCGCTTTGCCCTGAAAGGACACCTCATGAAACAGACATTCCTGGCGGCGCTCGTGATCATTTCCCTGGCAGCCGCCCTGGCCGCACCCCAGGCCCTGGCGTTCAACCCCAACACCCGCATGAGCATCCTCAAGGACGCCATCCAGTTCGCCCCGGAAAACCTCCGGGCCTATCTCCTGGCCCGGGAGGACGTGGTGGAGGATGGCATGGTGTACAATTTCCAGGGGGCCGGGTTCATCAGCCCCCTGGCCGCCGGCCAGGTCTACGGCACCCTGGTGAGCCGCCTCCAGGGTGCCGGGGTCCATGACTACAACACCTACCGGGGCTTCGGAATCCTGGCGGCCCTGGTGACGGAGAGCCTGTATCCCGGGAGCCGGTTCACATCCCTGGACATCAAGCCCGACAAGGTTCTCTTCGACGGGGTTCAGGAAGTGGGGGACCCGGCCCTGAAGGTGGACTCCCTCATCGCCACTTACTCCCCCTACTGGAAGGACAACCGCCGCGAGGTGACGGCCGTGCTGTACGACCATGCCGTGAACGCGGTGGTGGACATGTTGACCGCGGCCTGGACAGCCGGGGGCAACGAGCCCGGGGCGGCCCCCGAGGTCGGCAGCGCCATCCTCCACATGAACCAGGTCCTGGCGGATGAGGCTCTGGCCAAAGCCGCCGGCCCGGCCCTGGGCGCGGAATCCGGCGATGCGGCCCAGGCTTCTCCGGGTGCCTCGCCCATGGCCGCCGCCCTGGGGAATGTCAAGGCGGCCCTGGACCAGCAGATTGGCCGTTCCCTTCCCAGCTTCCTGCCCAGCCAGCCCACTTTCAAGTAGACCGGGAAAACCGCCGGCCCCGGGGCCGGTGTCCGAAAAAAAGCGGGGGGAGCCGCCCTTTTCAGGATGGCTCCCCCCGCTTTTTTCGGAATCGCAAACAGCCTCAACGCGCACGCCGGTCAACGGCGAGGCTCGGCAGCCTGCCCTTCTTTATTCGTAGGCGGCCCGGGCGATGGCCAGGGCATCCGCATACTCCAACTCCCGGGGGTTGAAGGCGTGGGCCGCATCGTTGATAGCCGTGGCGGCGATGGCTTCCAGCTTGCTCTTGGCCACTCCGGCCTGCTTCAGGGTGATGGGCATGCCGCATTCGGCGTTCAGGGCCCGGTTGATTTCCCGGACAGCTTCCACGGCACGGACGGCACGGTTCTTCTCCGGGGTGGACAGGTACACCTCGGGCCCGGCCAGGGGCAGGAGAAGCTCGGCGTACAGGTCCGCCACCTTGGACATGTTGTACTCCATGCCGTGGGGCAGGAAGATGGCGTTGGCCACGCCGTGGGGCACGTGGCAGACGCCGCCCGTCGCGTGGGCCATGGAGTGGACCACCCCCACCATGGCGTTGGAAAAGGCGGCCCCGGCCAGAAGCGAAGCATTGGCCATGCCGAACCGGGCCTTCTCGTCCTTGCCGTTCTTCACGGCCTTGACGAGGTTTTCCCGGACGAGGTTGATGGCGGCCACGGCGTAGGCGTCGGACAGGGGATTGCGCTGTTTGCAGGAATAAGCTTCCACCGCGTGGGTCAGGGCGTCCACGCCCGTGGCGGCCGTGATCTTGGGGGGCATGGTCAGGGTCATGCGCGGGTCCAGGACGGCCATGTTGGGCAACAGGTACTGACTGGTAAAAGGCATCTTGATCTGGCGCTTGGGATTGGCGATGACCGCCACCGAGGTGACCTCGGAGCCGGTGCCCGCCGTGGTGGGCACGACAATGAGGGGCTTCAAGGGGGCTTTCAGCACATCGGCCCCCAGGTAGTCCAAAAGGTCGTCCCCGCCCTCGGTGACCAGGATGTTCACGGCTTTCGCCGTATCCAGGACCGAGCCGCCGCCCACGGCCACGATGGAGTCGCAACGGTTTTCCCGGTAGAGCCTGGCCACATCGCTCACCACCTCGTTGGAGGAATCCGGGGGGGTGTCCTCGAACACGGCCCCCACCTCGGCGTCCGAACCCGCGAAACCGTTGATCACGATCTGGAGGAGCCCGGCTCCCACCACGCCCTGGTCCGTGACGATCAGCGGCCTTCTGGCGGAAAGCAGGGAGAGTTCGTAGGGGATGTTGTCCACCGCCTTGTTGCCGGCCAGCACCTTCACGGGATTATAAAACTCATAGTAGGACGGAATCATTGCTGTCTCCTCTCGTGAATTCTCTTATCGACGCCGGCGGCCGGCATTATCCCTTGAAGCGGGCGAGCCCAACCGGAACGCCCACCGTGTAGATGATCATGCGGTTCAGCCATTTCCTGGGGGTCATGGCGGGAACCCTTTTGAGCACCCTCTTGGCCATGACGTAGGGGAACAGGTAGGCCTGAACCTGATTCATGCACCGGATGAGGCTCATGGCGCCGGTGGTGTCACCCTTCAGGTTGGCCCGGTGCTCGGCGTAGGACTCAGGGGTGCCGATCTGGCCGGAGCACACCAGGAAGGCGGATTCCATGTTCTTGAAGGAAATGGTCAGATCCGCATCAATGGGATCGGAGCCAATGTAGCGGAGCACGCCGTTCTTCTTTTCCAGAGCCATGGCCGGACCCTTGGGCATCACGTACATCATGACGGAGAACGGGTCCTTCCATCCATCCACCTCGCTCTTGACGTCCCGGTCCAGGATCGCCGCTGCCTCCAGCGCCCTCCCCAGGGCGAAGAAAGCGGCCTTGACCACCCCGGTCCGGAAGGATTTGGCCCGGGGCCTCCAGTTGGCTGCCGTGTTGATCGCGGTCATGCTCTCTCCTTCACGTTGGTGTTCCGCCCTGGCCGCCCGGCCGGGGGCCTGTCCCGGAAATGCCCGGCAAACGGAGCGCCTTTCCCGTTTGAATGGGAAAAGGGAAGTACCGCCCTACCCCAAGATTTTCGGGAGCCGGGCCGGAACTTCCTCTGTTTTTATAAAAATAAAGCCCAGCCGTGCCTCCCATAACCTCAAACCGCGCCCCCGTCAAGAGCATGACAAAGCGCGGGGGAAACACATGTACCAAAGTCCAGCCGCCACGTTGACCCTTTCGGCGGGCCTATGCTATCCAGTAAGGGTCCACGTATTCTTTTCTTTTCCACCAGCAAGGGGAGGGCGAAACAGGCATGGCCAAGAAAAAGAGCGAAAACAAGGGCAAGGGATATTGGGGCCGGGTTATGAACGTGGACCTCACCGAGCGGAAAGTAACCCTGGAGGACGTGGACGACAGCGTGTACAGCCAGGTCCTTTCCGGAGCCGGCCTGGGCGCCCGCATACTCTGGGACCGCATGAAGCCCGGGGCCGACCCCATGGGGCCGGACAACATCCTGGGGCTCACCACCGGTGTGCTCACGGACACCCCCTCCCTGTTCACCGGCCGGTTCACCGTGGTGGGCAAGTCCCCGGCCACCGGCGGCTGGGGCGACTCCAACTGCGGCGGCTACTTCGCCCCCTTCCTCAAACGTTGCGGCGTGGACGCCGTGTTCTTCTCCGGCATGGCCGACAGCCCCGTGTACCTGAGCATGGACGGGGAAAAGGCGGAGCTTCTGGACGCCTCGGAACTGTGGGGCCAGGACATCGTGACCACCGAGAAGATGCTCAAGGACAAGCACGGAAAACGCATCCAGGTGGCCTCCATCGGCATGGCCGGGGAAAAGCGCTCGTACATGGCCGGCATAGCCAACGACGGGGGCCGCATGGCCGCCCGGGCCGGCTTGGGCGGCGTCATGGGGGCCAAAAACCTGAAAGCCGTGGTGGCTGCGGGCAAGATGCGGGTGGGCGTGGAGGACAAGGCGCTGATGCAGGAACTCACCCGGGCCTACCGGGCCCGCCTGGACAAGCTCTCCTTTGCCCAAAGGTTTTTGAACGACCGGCTCCTGGGGATGACGGGGCTCATCACCCGGCTTCTACCCATGTATCCCCGCCAGCCTGCGGACCTCTGGCGGCTCCTTTTGCGGAAATTCGGGACCCCCTGCCTCACGGCCATGGGCTCCGAGGGCGGGGACAGCCCCATCAAGAACTGGTCCGGCGCCGGGGTCACGGACTTTCCCCTGAAGCGCGCCCAGCGCATCGGCGCCGAGAGCATCACCCGGTTCGAGCGCAAGAAGTACGGCTGCTTCTCCTGCCCCATCCGCTGCGGCGGCATCATGAAGGTGGACCAGGGCCCCTACCGCCTGGAGGAAACCCACAAGCCCGAGTACGAAAGCATCTGCTCCTTCGGAGCCCTGCTCCTGAATGACGACCTGTACTCCATCTTCAAGCTGAACGACATGTGCAACCGGGCGGGGATCGACACCATCTCCACCGGCGGCACGGTGGCCTTTGCCATCGAGTGCTTCGAGAACGGCATCCTCACGGAAAAGGACACAGGGGGGTTGAAGCTTTCCTGGGGCCACTCGGAGTCCATCATGAAGCTCACCGAGAAGATCATCAGCCGGGAAGGCATCGGCGACACGCTGGCCGACGGCGTGAAAAAAGCCGCCGCCGCCATCGGTGCGGGGGCGGAGAAATACGCGGTCCACTGCGGGGGCATCGAGGCCCCCATGCACGATCCCAAGCTGGACCCGGGTTACGGCATCTCCTACTACCTGGACCCCTCCCCCGGCCGCCATACCATCTCGTCCATGACCTACCTGGAGATCCAGAACCTGGAGAAGAAATTCTCCCGGGCCGTGCCCCCGGGCTTCTATTCCACCAACAAGAGCAAGTACGACCCCCACGGCAAGGCCGAGGCCATCGCCACGGGCACCTTCTTCAAGACCCTGGTGGACGCGGCCGGGGTGTGCCTGTTCGGCACCCAGGCCGGCGGGGGGATGCCGCTCCCCGAATGGCTCAACGCGGCCATGGGATGGGACCTCACCCCGGACGAATACCTGGCTGCGGGCGAGCGCATCGAGCAGTACAGACACGCTTTCAACGTCCGGGAGGGCATCAACGCCCAGCGGGACTTCAAGCCTCATCCGCGGATCTGGGGCGGCGAACCCCTGGACCGGGGCCCCCACAAGGGCCGCGTACTGGACATGGACACCATGGCCCGGTCCTTTTACCGGGTCATGAACTGGGACTGGGACACAGGGCGGCCCGAAAAGGAATACCTGCTCCGCCTGGGTCTCACGGACCTGGCCCGGGCCATGCACCCCTGACCCCCCCCCGGCCGGAAAACAAACCGCCCCTCCCGCCTGGAAATCCAGGCCTGGAGGGGCGGTTCTTTTTTTGAGGTGATCCAGGTTTTTCGCAAAAACCCCCGGCCGGCCGCGTCACCGGCCTTTCAGGAGCCCGGAGATGAAACAGGGGCCGGCGGTGCCACTGCCGCTTCTGGGCACGAAGGGCGCATCGGGCACGAAATCCCTCTTGAACATGATTTCCATCCTGAAGCCACCTAGCTGACTTTCAAAGTTCGCGCCGTTCTTGCATCCCACGATGACCTGTTTGTCGTCCGTCATGGTGAAGAAAAAGGACGGGTCGTTCTCAATGAGAAGCTGGCCGTTGGCGTCAATCCCCATCATGGAAACAAAGTCCACGGTCCTTTCCTCCCATTCGGAGGTCAGCCACTGGGCCGATCCCGTTCCGTTGGTCCCGATGCTGACGATCCCCACATCCCAATAGAGGCCCGCCCCCCCGCTATTGTCACCGGACACCACGGCCTGGGAAAGCCAGTCCCCGGCGGTGTCCGAAACGCCGAACCGGACCGACACGTCCCGGCGCACCATGATCTCAAACAGGTTGCCCGCCGACAGCCGAACCCCCATCATCATCTTCTTGTCATCGGAGAGCACCCAGCGCAGGAAACTCCCCGGCCAGGTGACGACGCCTTTCTTATCCATCTTGAGGTACGGCCACTCATCGATGCGGGTCTCGGGGACCGCCTTGGGATCGATGCACTCGAAACCGTCGAGGGTGGCCGTGTAGGCCGCGGCTGCGGCATGGGAGACGATCTCCACGGTCCCGTGGACCCAGCGGGGCTTTTCGCCCACAGCCATGTCGCCGTCCCCGGAGGCCACGGCGTGGTAGTACCAGGTTCCCAAAAGGTCCTCGTAGTTGAACACCGTTCCGGGATCGCGGCGCATCAGGAGTTCCAGGCGGTGGCCATCGTCGCTGTCCACTCCGGCCATGAGGCTCATGTCCTGGCTCACGGCGTAGTTGAAGGTGTATTCGGCCGGGTTGGAACGGGTGACGATCCCCTGGCTGTCCATCACCATATCCCATGAATCGTCCAGTTGGGCCCCTCCCAGATTGTTCATCCAGGTGTAGCTCTTGGTGGCATTGCCCAGGGCGTCCATGGCCACCGTGCCGTATTCGATCCGGGGCTCCTGGGCCCAACGGTCACCCACCACCAGGGCCATGGACTCCCAGGTTCCGGCCATGTCGGCGATGTCAAAGGTCCAGGCCCGGGCCGGGCCGGGCTGGGCCCAGACCAGGCAAAGCACCGTCAAAAGACCAAACAGATTTCTTTTCATGGCAGTATCCATATCAATGGAGTTGGAACCGGAGCAGGTGTTCGGCCCCGGAGTTCTTTTCGTCCAGGCGCAACCGCAGCACGCTGGTGCCTTTGGCCTCGGCCGGGAAGAACAGGAAGCCGAAAGACAGGCCCTGGCCCGGCACGGTGTCGTTTTTCAGGGACTTCTGCTCCAGGTCCTTGATGATCTTTCTCCGGGCCTCGTCGTCGCCCACCTTGGAGCCGCCGCCCAGGACCGCCCCGGCCGCGCCTCCCAACACCGCGCCCTTGCCCACGGCCTCGCCCACGGAGTTGCCGCTCACCACGCCCACGGCAGCCCCCACCAGGGCCCCGGCCGTGGCCCCCAGAAAGCCCGCGTAGGCCCCTTTCTTGAAGATCTCCTTGGTGGCGGCGTACTTGGTGGCGCGCTCGTAGGCCGCATCCTCGGTCAGGAGGGGCCACAGATTGCCCTCGGTGTCCTGGAGAAAGGTCTGGCCCGCATTGATGGCCAGGGGCTGGGGGCCCTGGTTGTCGAAGATGACCTGCACGGGCAAAAGCCCTGCAGCCAGGACGTCGAAGCCGAAGGCCTCCCGGGCGGTCTTGGGGTCGTCGAAGGCCACGGCGGCCAGGACCGCCTCCCCGGCCCGCTGGGAGTTGGCGTAGGACTCGGGGGTCTTGAAGGAAAGCGGCTTGGCCTTGTAGGCGCTGGAGCAGCCGAAAAGAACCAGGGCCAGGACCGCCAGGATCAGCGCCCGCATTTTCATGTTCGTTTCTCCTTAGGGTGAAGAGGATGCCAGGCGGAGGGACACGGCTTCATACACATCGGCCCCCACCTGCCCGGAAAGGTTCATCAGGCATTGGCCCATGGCCCGGGCAACGGCCTGGGGGGTCTTTTCCCCGGCCGGAAACACCGCGTGATAAGTTTGCTGGAACAGGACCCGGTCCGTCAGGTTCCGGCTCTCTTGGTCCGTGAGCACCAGGTCCAGAGTGAGTACCGCTTCCCAGGCGCCCGGCCCGTCGTTCTCATAAAACTCCCGCAGGATGCCCGAAAGGCGGAACCGGGCGCGGTTCGGGAGGTCCGGCCAGGCCGCCAGGGCAAACCAGCCCGATGCGGCCAGATCCCGGGCCAGGTAGTCGGAAACCATCTCCCCGGGCCGGGCCCGCCAGTGGTGGTAGGGATAGTCGGCCCAGCCGCCCGGGGCCTCCCGGTACACCATGGCCTGGGTGTCAAAGGCCGGGGAAACGGCGAACCGGTCCACCGCCACTCCCTCGGGCAGCTGCGTCCGGGCCCCGAAGGCCGGGGTCTCGTACTCCGGCAGATACTGGCTCACGGGCCGCGCCGGCTGCCGCAGGGAGCCGCAGGAAACCAGGAGCAAGACCAGGGCCAGCCAGACCACCAAGTGTCTGATCTTCATGGTGAAACCTTCCTGGGCTCCGGGGGGGCGTCCAACAGGGCCCCCGGGTTGGCCTCGAACTGTTCGAGAATCCCGTTCAGGCGGGAGGCGGCCCGGTTGAGGTTCCGGGCTGCCTCCGAAGTCTGTCCCAGGACCGCATCCAGGCGGTCCCGGGTGCCGGACACAAGTTCGGCACCCTCCCGGGACAGGTCCCGGGTGTTTTGCATGGTCTGGTCCAGGGCCGTCACCGCAGCCTGCACAGCGGCCCGGTTCTCCTTCAGGATGGCGGAAAGCCCTTCCACCGCCTCCCCGGCCCGGGCGATGACCTCCCGGGCCTCGGCCGCACCGGCTCCGGCTTCCCGGCCGGCTTTCTCCGCCGAGGCGAGGATCGCTTCCCATTGGCCGGA
Organism: Pseudomonadota bacterium; assembly: GCA_018829095.1. Lineage (GTDB taxonomy): Bacteria > Desulfobacterota > Desulfobacteria > Desulfobacterales > Desulfatibacillaceae > JAHJUF01. Next base: position 24,456 of record JAHJUF010000302.1, read on the forward strand.
GGCCAGAATCTCGTTCACCCTGTCCAGGGCGGTCACGGCCCGTTCCATCACCGGCTTCACATCCAGATCCGCCAGCATGCGGTTCATGCCGTCCAGGATACCCTGGAGCCGGGAGATAACGCCTTCCACATCCAGGTCCCGGATGCGGTCAAAGGCCGTTTCCAGGCCCTGGAAGATCATCTGGAATTCCGAGGGCTGGCTGGGGATCACCGGGTAGGGAGGCGTAAAACTCATGGGCAGGGCCTTGGGGAGCACGCCCTCCCCGGCCAGGTCCAGTTCGATGAACATGATCCCCGTGATGCCCACGGATTTGAGTTGGGCCGTCAGGCGGCCTTCCTCCTTGAGCGGTTCCCGCACGGAGAGGATGATCTCCACCAAGCGGCCGTCCGGGGCCACGCCGATGGATTCCACCCGGCCGATGGCCACGCCCCGGTACTTCACCGGGCTGTCCTGGTCCAGGCCCTGGACCGACTCGTCAAAATAGACGACAAACTTCCTGCCCGTCTCCAGGTACCCGGACATGCCCACCCAGATGACGGCGGCCACGGCCAGAAGGGTCCCCGCCAGGAGGAACAGGCCCACCGCGAATTTGGTCCGGGCCGTGGCCATCAGGGGGCTCCTTCCGCAGCAAGGTCCACGGGGTGGAAAAACCGCCGCACGCGCGGGTCCGGGCTTTCGGCAAGCTGGCCGGGCGCGCCCTGGGCGATGATCCCCTTTTCCTCCCGGTCCAGCATGAGGACCCGCTGGCCGATGGCGTAGATGCTTCGAAGCTCGTGGGTGATGACCACCATGGTGGTTCCGAAGATGCGGTTCACGCGGACGATGAGATGGTCCAGCTGGGAACTGGTCACCGGGTCCAGGCCGGCGGACGGCTCGTCAAAGAACACGATCCTGGGGTTCAAGGCCATGGCCCGGGCCAGCCCCGCGCGTTTCTTCATGCCCCCGGAGATCTCGCCGGGCAGGTGGTTTTCAAAGCCCGAAAGCCGCACCATGGCGAGCTTCACCGAAACTAGGCTTTCCACCTCTTTCCGGAGAAGATCCGTGTGTTCGAGAAGGGGCAGGGCCACGTTCTCCCCCACGGTGAGGGAGCCCAGGAGGGCGCTTCCCTGGAACAGGACTCCGATCCTCTTCTGGAGTTCGAAAAGCTCCTGGTCACCGGCCCGGTGCACGTCCACGCCGTCCACGGTCACCCGCCCGGCCGCAGGCCGGATCAGCCCGATGATGTGTTTGAGAAGGGTGCTTTTGCCACAGCCGCTTTCTCCCACAATGACCACGATCTCGCCTTCGTCAACGGAAAGCGAGACGTTTTGAAGGACCACCTGGTCCCCGAAGGCGGCGGTGAGCCCCTCCACCCGGATGATTCCGCGATTTTTCATCATTCGTAGTATAGCTGAATGAAAGCGAAAATGGAGTCCCAGAAGATGATCAGGAAAATACCGCCAACCACGGCACGGGTGGCGGCCTCGCCCACGGCCACGGCCCCTCCCCGGACCTGGAACCCCCTGAGGGAGGATATCCAGGCGATGAGAAAGGCGAAGAACCCGCCCTTGAAAAAGGTCCACAGGATGTCGGAAAGCGTCAGGGCGTCAAAGGTCTGGCGCATGTAGTTGCCAAAGGTCAGGTCCAGGAAGAATACCCCCACCACCATGCCGCCGAACACCCCGAAGAGGTTGGCGAAAAGCGTCAGCAGGGGCACCACGGCCACGGCGGCCATGAGCTTGGGCACGGTCAAAAAGAGCACCGGATCGAAGCCCATGACCGAAAGGGCGTCGATCTCCTCGGAAACCTTCATGGTGCCGATCTCCGAGGCAAAGGCCGAGCCCGAGCGCCCGGCCACCACGATGGCGGTCATGATGGGCCCCAGCTCCCGGACCATGGCCACGGCCACCAGGGTGGCCACGAAGATGTTGGCCCCGAACTGGGAGAGCTGGACCGAACTCATGAAGGCGATGATAAAGCCCAGCAGGAAGCTGATGAGCCCCACGATGGGCA
>JAHJUF010000303.1 GCA_018829095.1 Pseudomonadota bacterium
GCAAAGTTTTTTGGAAGGGGGTTTGGGGGAAACCTTTTTTTCAAAAAAGGTTTCCCCCACGCTTTTGCCTCCCTATTTCCCGTTTCGGTCCCGGGCGATGAGGGCGGCGCCCAGGGCTCCGACGGTGTCGGGTTTTTCCGGGACCTGGACCGGCACCCCCAGGGCGGCGGACAGGGCGCGGACCACGCCTTGGTTGTGGGCCACGCCGCCGCTCATGGCCAGGGCCATGCCGGTCAGGTCCGGGCACACGCGCCTGACCATGGAAAGGGTGCGGGAGGCGATGGAGCGGTTCAGGCCCGCCACGATCTCGTTCACTTCCTTGCCCTCGGCGATGAGGGAGACCACCTCGGACTCGGCGAACACGGTGCACATGGAGGAAAGGGTCAGGTTCGAGACCGCGCCCTGGTCCAGGTTGGCCAGTTCCTCGATGTCCACCTGGAGCGCCCGGGCCATGGCCTCCAGAAATCGCCCCGTGCCCGCCGCGCACTTGTCGTTCATGGCAAAGTCCAGAACCCGGCCTTTGCCATCCAGGAAGATGGCCTTGGAGTCCTGGCCGCCGATGTCGATGAGCACCCGGGTGCCGGGCAGCATGGCCTCCATGCCCCGGCCGTGGCAGGTGATTTCCGTGACCGTGGCGATCTTTTTCTCCACCCGCTCCCGGCCGTAGCCCGTGGAAACCGTGGCAGCCACGTCCGTTTCCGCGACCCCGGAAAGCTCCAGGACCTCCCTCTGGGCCCGGGCGATGGCTTCACGGTTTTTGGCGCCCGTGGGCACTACGGAGGTGGCCATGATGTTGGCGTCAGCGTCTATGAGCACCGCGTCGCACGACAGGCTGCCCAGGTCCAGTCCAAGGTAATACATGGGGTTCTCCTTAAAAACAGCCGCTTGCTAGGCGGTTAGCATTTCGATGAAGGCCTCCAACCGTGTCCGGATCTGGCCTGGGGCGTAGTTCCGGGTGTCCACGCAGTCCACTTCCAGGTTCAGCACGGGCACGCCCACCTGCTTCAATCCCTCGGCCACCATTCCCCGGGCTCCGGTTCCCTGGCGGCATCCCCAGTGGCAGGGGTTCACCGCGCCATGGATCTTGTGCTCCAGCGCCATTTTCTGGAGATTTTTCACCCGGCGCTTTACCGTGCCGTTCAAGGGAATGGAAATGGCCCGCCGGGCAATGCCCGGGAAGGGGTCGTCCGGGTCGATGGGGTCCCAGGTGATGGCGTTCAGTTCGTCGCAGACAATGGCCGCCTGGTTTTCGGTTTCCAGGAGATCCAGGATTTCGTTTTTGAACTGGACCCGGTTCTGGATCCACAGGAGGCGCACCTTTTCGCCGGGAACTCCCGCCTCGCCCCGCTCGATCCGGGCGGCAAAGGCGTCCCGGTAGGCCCGGGCAACCTCCACGGCCGCCGGGGTGCCCAGAAGCAGGGCCATGACCACGCCGAAGTTGGCCAGGTCCTTTCCATTGGCCGGGCTGGGCACGTGTTGAGCCAGGCGGTAGGCCTCCTCCATGATGGCCGTGGCCTCGTTGGACAGGGTGACCGCTTCCCTGAGCTTTTCCCGGTCCAGGGGACGGCCCGTGTGTTGGGTCACAAAGTCCGTCATCTCCTGGTACTGGTCCGCCAGGTAGCGCACGGATTCTTCCGTGGCCTCCTGGGGGATGTTGAGCACGTAGAGCTTCTTGTTGAAATGCCGGGCGATGTTTTCCATGACCCCCATGCCCCCGGCGCAGGGGGCGCTGGTGGCGATGCAGAAGTCCGGCTTGGGCATGAGATCCTTGTAGGTGGCCCCCATGACGGCCCGGTGGTACCCGCAGGTGTCTGGAGCGAACCCCCGGGTTTCAGCCTCCTGGAGGAAATCCGGCACCATGCCCGTGCTGGCCAGCATGGCCCCCACGAACTCCACGAAGCAGGAGGTGACGCTCATGGCGTTCAAGACGTCAAAGGGCGCCAGCACCCCGCACCAGGCGATGCGCTCGTCTTCGGTATAGAGCCTGCGTCCCAGCCGGGCGATTTCCAGGGCATAGGCCTTGCGGTGACTCTTTTTTTCCGGGTGGGCAACGAGAGTGGACTCGATGCCCGTGACCAGGTTGTTGAAATAGTCGTACATCATGGCGTCACCTCAACATTTCCACAAAGGCCTCGATGCGGGTGCGCTGCTGCCCGATGGAACCCAGGGAGCAGTCTCCTTCCAGAAGGAGAAGCGGCATACCGGCCTGTTTGAAGGTTTCGCGAACCACCGGGAGGCGGGCGAGATAGGGATCGCAGAACTTGAGGACGTGGCCGATGACCCCCTGGGCCCCGCAAGCCCGGGCCCGTTCCAACAGGTCCTGGGCCAGGGCCAGGGGTTTTTCCGGGTCAAAGGTCCGGGCGCAGGGCGGGTTGTTCAGGATACTCCGGGCCAGGGCCAGGGCGGGCTTTTCTCCGTCCCGGACTTCCAGGGGGGCGAAGAGCCGGGAGCCGGTGCAGAAGTCGTCCCCAACCACCCGGGCTCCGCACTGGGTGAACAGATCCACGGCCCCGGGGTCGGGGAGTACGTTGCCGAACAGGAAGACCTGCACGCCCCCTGCCGCCGGGTCCGCCCCGTGGGCCTCGGTCAACACCTTTTCCAACCGGGCGATGGTTTCGGAAAACGGCTGGGAGGAGGCATCGTTGTAAAGCTCCTGGAGCCGGGGCGCGCCCCCGGAAAGGGTCCCCTCCGCCGCCCGGACCCGGACCCTGGCGAACAAGTCCGCCACCTGGTTGTATTTCCCGATGCTTTGGGCCAGGGCGTCGTCCGTGACCTCCACGTTGTTCCATTCCCCCAGGCTGCGGGCCATGCGTTCGACCTCCCGGGCGAAAAAGGCGATGGCCCGGTCCGTGACCATGGGAGGAAGGTCCAGGATCAGGGCCGGCTCCCCGGGGCGGACCTGTATCCAGGCATCGTACAGGCGGCGCATGGCGTCGCAGGAGTTCATGAACACCATGCCCGCGAGTTCCGGCAGGTCGTTGCACAGGGCCCGGTCCAGGACCTTCTTCACATGGGGGCAGAGGTTGTCGTGGAGGATGCGCCCGGCCTGGTCCGGCCACTGGCCGCCCGTGGGCAGGACCCGGTGCCCGGAAAAGCCGGCCGCCTCCAGCACGGCCAAGGGGGTGTAAGCGCAGGTGAAGCCTATGGCGGGTCTTTTTTCGTTCATCGCGGGTTTTTCTCCTGTGCGTTTTCCAGGACCCGGCGCAAAAAGGCCGTGGCCTGGTCCATTTCCTCTTTGGAGACACCGGTGAAGACTTCTCCAAGGATTCGGTCCACCTGTTCCAGGACCAGGGGACGGATCGTCCGGCCCTGGGAGGTGAGAAGGATGCGCTGGGCCCGGCGGTCGTCCGGGTCCTGGCGGCGCTCCACCAGGCCGTCGCGCTCCATGCGGTCCAGGAGTCCGGTCATGGTGGAGGGCTCCAGCCCGGCGCGTCTGCCCAACTCCGCAACCTGGAGCCCGTCCTCGGCCCAAAGGCTCATGAGGGCCCCCAGGTAGGCGGGTTTCACCTCAGATACCCCGGCAGCGTCAAAACCCTTTTTCATGGCCGAGGTGACGGACAGGGTCACGCGGGAAAGGAGGTAATAGGGGCAATCCCTGGGGTCGATGAGGTCCATGATTTCCTTCTTTGGCAAGTTACGCATCCATATAGAACGTTTCCATATATTACCGATACGTAATAAAGTGTCAAGGGGAAATTTGGGATGGGGAATGGGGGGATTCCGGCTTGGGGCCGTGTTTCAAAAAGACAATCGTTTGGACAACTGCTATAAGGAAACCGGGGCTTTTGGCGCGGAGTTCCGGCAAACGGCGGAGGGGTTCATGGGGGTTCTTGTGTTCGGCCTGGGGATCGTGGGAGCGGGGTTTCTCGTCCAACTGGTGGTGTGGCGGGTGCGGACGCCCCGGCGTCATACCCGGGCCATCGTGGTCATCTTTTTCCTGGCCCTGGCGGCCGGGCTGGTCCTGGCCCGAACCGTGGGCCAGGGGCTGGGGGTGATCGGAATCGTTGGTCTGGCCCATGTGTCCCTGTTCGTCCTTTCCTTCCTGGCCGCCTGGATCATCTCCTATTCCGCCCTGGAGGCCCAAAGTCCCACCCTGGTCATGATGGAGAAAATCGCCGGGGCAGGGGAGAAAGGGGTGGACGAGGAGGAGTTCTATCGGGACATGGGGGACGAACTCCTGGTCCTGCCCCGGCTGGACGACCTGGTGCGGGACCGGCTGGCCGTGCTCCAGGGGGGCTTGTACGTCCTCACCCCCAAGGGCCGGGCCCTGGCCGGGCTCATGGCCGCCTGGCGCCGCCTCCTGGGCGCGGGGCAGGGGGGATAACCCTATGGAACCTTTCCTCGCCCATAACCTCTGGCACCTGGCCAGCCCCGTGGCCGGGCTGGCCGTGGACGTTGCCATCCAGGTGGCCTGGCATAGGGTCCAGAAAAAACTTTTGCGCTCGGTGGCGGCGGGCTTTGCCTGCGGCCTTGCAGCCACCTTTTTCCTGGACGCCTGGGCCCTGGCCGCCTGGAGGGCCGGGGACCCGTGGGTCCTTTTGGCCAATGCCCTCATCTTCTGCGCCCTGGGCTACGGGTATTTCCACTTCATCAACCTGGGGGAGACCGCCCGGCGCATCCGCATCCTCCTGGAGATCCGGGCTGCCGGCGGGAGCCTTTCCCAGGACCGCATCCTGGACGCCTACAACGCCCGGGCCATGGTCCGGGCCCGGCTGGCCCGGCTCAAGGGCAAGCGCCAGGTTCTCTGGGAGAACGGCCGTCTGAAGGCCCGGCCCTCGTTCCTCCTTGTCGCGGTGCGGGTCATGGCCCTTTTCCGCCGGGTCCTGTTCGGCCCGGTCCGGTCCTGAGAAAAAATCGCCTCCAGCAGACCTTATTTTCCTTCCCGAAAACATTCCTCCAAACTCTTAACATCCCCCCTTTTTTTTGTTGCACTCCACAACATATTGTGTTAGCGAAGTTGCCAACGTACAAGTCCATCGTCACTTGGCAAGGGGGCGATGGACCTGTAAGTGCCAATCAGTACAGGATTTTCCGTTATTCTATCGTTGACAGATCGTGAATAGTTCGGTAACTGGGCTTTCCTGCCGGGGTGTGCCTTGGCGAGGAGGTGAAACAGCCCGGTCCGCAAAGTATGGATGCGGACCCATGAGAGAACCGGGCCCAATGGCGAAAAAATACACGCTCTACATCATACCGGAACAGGGCGCGGCCACGCGGCAACTCCACCTGTCCCGCTGGCACCTGGCTGCCTTCCTGGTGCTGGCCTGCGGGGTCCTCGCCGGACTGGGCTTGTTTCTGCAGGACTACCAGGGCCTGAAGGGCGGCCAAAGCGACCGGGACTGGATGCAGACCCGGCTCATCCTCCAGCAGGAGGAGATTCTTGACCAGCGCGGGCAGATCCAGGCTTTTGCGGTCCGGATGAACGGGTTGAAGGACACCCTGGCCGATCTTCAGGACTTCGAGCACAAGATCCGGGTCATGGCCAATCTGGAAGACGCGGGCCCCGAGGATGTCGAGGGCGGCCAGGGACTCCTGGGCATGGGCGGCTCCATGCCCGATGACCTGGACCCGTCCCTTTCCCTGGAAGCCCCCCATGCGGGCATGGTGCGGGAGATGAACGATCAGGCCATGGAACTGGCGGCTCTGTCCACCCGCCAGGAGCAGGGCTTCGAGAGCCTGTACCAGCACCTGGAGGAGCAGCGGGACCTCCTGGCCTGCACCCCCTCCACCCGGCCCCTGACGGAAGGTTGGGTCTCCTCCCGATTCGGCATGCGCATCTCGCCTTTCACCGGTGAAAAGGAATTCCACAAGGGCCTGGATCTCGCGGCTCCCTTTGGCACCCCGGTCATCTGCCCGGCCAACGGCCGGGTGATTTTCGTGGGCCGCAAAGGCGGCTTCGGCCGCATGATCGCCATCGACCACGGCCACGGGACGATCACCCGCTATGCCCACCTCAGCCGGATCAGGAAGAAGAAGGGCGATTGGATCCGGCGGGGCGAAAGCATCGCCGAGGTTGGGAACACGGGCCGTACCACGGGCTCCCACCTGCACTATGAGGTGCTGGTGAACGGCATTCCCACCAATCCTGAGCGATACATCCTCAACTGATCCGCCCGTTTGCCCCCTTTCCGAAAAGCCCGCCTTGCATAAACCCATCGCCCTGTCTTATATTTAGGGGTTAAGTCGGAGGCGTGTCCTCTGTTCGTTCATCCATTTCCATGTCCTGGAAGGGCCGCCGGGCGGCCGAATAGTTTGGGGAATCGATATGGCCAACCTGCTGGAAAAGATTTTCGGAACCAAAAACTCGCGGGAAATCAAGAGGCTCATGCCCCTGGTGGAGGCGGTGAACAGCCTGGAGCCGAAATTCCAGGCCATGACCGACGCCGAGTTGGCCGCCATGACCCCCCGGTTCAAGGAACGCCTGGAAAAGGGCGAGCCCCTGGACGACCTTTTGCCCGAGGCTTTTGCCGTGGTCCGGGAGGCGTCGGTGCGCACGTTGAAGATGAGGCACTTCGACGTCCAGATCATCGGCGGGGTGGTCCTCCACGAGGGCAAGATCGCGGAAATGAAGACCGGCGAGGGAAAGACCCTGGTGGCCACCCTCCCGTCCTACCTGAACGCGCTCACCGGCCGGGGGGTGCACATCATCACGGTGAACGACTACCTGGCCCGCCGGGACACGGAGTGGATGGGCCAGATCCACCGTTTCCTGGGCCTTTCCGTGGGCTCCATCCTCCACGGCCTGGACGATCCCGAACGCCAGGCGTCCTACGGCGCGGACATCACCTACGGCACCAACAACGAGTTCGGGTTCGACTACCTCCGGGACAACATGAAATATTCCCGGGAGCAGTTCGTCCAGCGGGACCCCCATTACGCCATCGTGGATGAGGTGGACTCCATCCTCATCGACGAGGCCCGGACGCCGCTCATCATCTCCGGCCCGGCCGAGCAGTCTACCCAGCTCTACTACCAGGTGGACATCATCATCCCCAGCCTGGCCAAGGAGCGGGACTACGATATTGACGAGAAGGCCCGCACCGTGGCCCTCACCGAGGAGGGCGTGGCTCGGGCCGAGAAGATGCTGGGCCTGGAGAATCTCTACGACCCCAAGAGCATCGAGATCCTTCACCACGTGAACCAGGCCCTTAGGGCCCACACCCTGTTTCGCCGGGACGTGGACTACATCGTGAAGGAGGGCGAGGTCATCCTGGTGGACGAGTTCACCGGCCGCCTCATGCCCGGACGGCGCTACAGCGAGGGGCTCCATCAGGCCCTGGAGGCCAAGGAAAAGGTCAAGATCGAGAACGAGAACCAGACGCTCGCCACCATCACTTTCCAGAACTATTTCCGCATGTACGACAAGCTGGCCGGCATGACGGGCACGGCCGACACCGAGGCTGCGGAGTTCAAGAAGATCTACGAGCTCGACGTCATGGTGGTGCCCACCAACCAGCCCATGATCCGGACGGACTTTTCGGATGTCATTTACCGCTCCAAACGGGAGAAGTTCGATGCGGTCATCGAGGAGATAAAAGACTGCCACCGCCGGGGCCAGCCCGTGCTGGTGGGCACCATCTCCATCGACGACTCGGAGAAGCTGGCCAAAAAGCTCTCCCTGATAGGACTGCCCCACGAGGTGTTGAACGCCAAGAACCATGAAGGGGAGGCACAGATCGTGGCCATGGCCGGGCAGAAGGGCCAGGTGACCATCTCCACCAACATGGCCGGCCGGGGCACGGACATCGTCCTGGGCCAGGGCGTCACGGATCTGGGGGGCCTCCACATCCTGGGCACCGAGCGCCACGAGAGCCGCCGCATCGACAACCAGCTCCGGGGCCGGGCCGGCCGCCAGGGGGACCCCGGGTCCTCCCGGTTTTTCCTGTCCCTGGAGGACGACCTGCTCCGGATCTTCGGCGGCGAGCGCATCCAGGGGTTCATGAACCGGATGATGGAGGAGGGCGAGCCCATTGAGCACAGCCTGATCTCCCGGGCCATCGAGAACGCCCAGCGAAAGGTGGAAGGCCACAACTTCGACATCCGCAAGCAGCTCATCGAATACGACGATGTGATGAACCAGCAGCGGGAGGTCATCTACCGCCAGCGCCGGGAGGCCCTTTCCGGCGAATCCCTCCGTCCCTCCATCGAGGAAATGGTGGAGGACATCGCCTACGGGATCGCCGCAACCAGCGCCGACGACCGCCAGAGGCCCGAGGACTGGGATTGGAAGGCCATCAACGACGGCATCTACAAGACCTTCGGCCTGCGCATCAATCTGGACGGCGACGCCATGAGCGGCCTTTCCATGGAGGGCCTGGCCGGGATCATCCGGGATGTGGCCATGACCGCCTACGGGGAGAAGGAACAGAGCGTGGGCGAGGGGGAGATGCGCCATCTGGAGCGCATGATCACCCTCCAGGTGGTGGACCAGCTGTGGAAGGACCACCTCCTGTCCATGGACCACCTGAAACAGGGCATAGGGCTCAGGGGCTACGCCCAGCAGATCCCCTTGATCGTGTACAAAAAAGAGGGGTATGAGATGTTTGTTGACCTCATCACCCGGGTCAAGGCCCAGGTGGTGCGCATCCTGTTCCATGTCCAGATCCAGGAGCCCGCCGAGGTCATGGAGATGAAACGGCCCCCCAGGCAGCAGCTGGCCTTTTCCCATGGAGATGCCTCGGAGGCGAAAAAAAAGCCGGAAAAGCGGTCCTCCAAGAAGGTGGGCCGGAACGATCCCTGTTCTTGCGGCAGCGGGAAAAAATACAAGAAATGCTGCGGCACCTGATGCCCAACGGAAGATAGAAGGTCCAGGACCATGAAAATGGAAATCCTCGATTCTCCCGGGTGCCCCGGGTTTTCGGCGGCCGGCGTGGCCGCCGGGCTGAAGAAGAAAGCCGGCGTCCCGGACCTCGGGCTCATTGTCTGCGACGCCCCGGCCGCGGCCGCCGGGGTGTTCACGAAAAACGTGGTCCAGGCGGCTCCCGTGCTTTTGGACCGTGAGCGCGTGGCCTCGGGCCGGTGCCGGGCCGTGCTGGCCAATTCCGGCTGCGCCAACTGCTGCACCGGGCAAGCGGGCATGGACGCGGCCCGGGAAAGCTCGGCCGCCGTGGCCCGGGCCCTGGGAGTGGGCGAGGAGGAGGTTTTGCTTGCCTCCACCGGAGTCATCGGCCTGCCCCTGAACGCGGTCAAGGTGGCAACGGCGGTCCCGGGGCTGGCAACGGCCCTTTCCCCGGACGGGTTCCCGGATTTCGCCCGGGCCATCATGACCACGGACACCGTGCCCAAGCTCCGGGCCGTGCGGGTTTTTGCCACAAGCGGCCCCATCACCGTCCTGGGGGTGGTCAAGGGCTCGGGCATGATCCGGCCGGACATGGCCACCATGCTGGGATTTTTGTGCACCGACGCCCGGGTTTCCCCGGCGGCCCTGAAGGACATCCTGGTGCAGGGGGCGGACCAAAGCTTCAACCGCCTCACCGTGGACGGGGACACCTCCACCAACGATACTTTGCTTTTTCTAGCCTCGGGGCGCTCCCCGGTCCCGGAAAGGGAGGCCCTGGGGCTCCTGTCCGAGGCGGCCTTTTTTCTCATGCGCGAACTCGCCCTGGACATGGCCCGGGACGGCGAGGGCGCCACCAAGCTGGTGATCATCAAGGTGCGGGGCTGTGAAAACGGGCAAGCCGCCCGGCAGGTGGCGGACACCATCGCCAACTCGCCCCTGGTCAAGACCGCATTTTTCGGGGAAGACGCCAACTGGGGAAGAATCCTGGCGGCTGCCGGCCGGGCCGGGGTGCCCTTTGACCCCTCGAAGACAGCCATCTTTTTCGACGATGCGCAGATGGTGGCCCGGGGATTCGGCCTGGGGCCCGAGGCCGAGGCGGCGGCCACTCTGGTACTGAAGAAGCCCGAATACACCGTGACCGTGGACCTGGGCAACGGCCCGGGCCAGGCCGAGGCCTTCACCTGCGACATTTCCCTGGACTACGTGCGCATCAACGCGGACTACCGGAGCTGAGGCGGACAGCCTGAGCCGGGGGAGGGAGGCTTCCGGGAGGCCTGGAGCTGGCCTTGCCTCTCCAGGCCCGGATTCCATCGCGTTTCCCAAACCCCCGCGTCCTTGCCCGGGGCCGGGTTCCGTGGTATACAATTTTGTCCGGCGTTCGCCCGGGCCTGCCGTGAAAACCCTCCATCCCTTTTTCTGTCAATCCGGGCGGGTGGTGCGGCCCTTCGAGAACCCATTTTTTCCAGGAGTTTCCCATGGGCATGAACAACGTGATTTTTCTGGAAGTCATCGAGTGGTTCGACGAGACCGGGAAGCAGATGGTCCAGCGCATCCCGGAGCAGGGCTCGGGAGAGATCAAGTACGGGGCCCAGCTCACGGTGCGGGACAGCCAGGCCGCCGTGTTCTTCTACCAGGGCCGGGCCTTCGACGCCATCGGCCCGGGCCGCCATACCCTGAAAACCGCCAACATCCCCGTCCTCACCAAGATCCTGTCCATCCCCTGGGCCATGAACAGTCCGCTCCGGGCTGAGGTCTACATGGTCAACATGAAGACCTTCACGGATCTGAAGTGGGGCACCCGGGACCCCGTGGCCTTCAAGGA
>JAHJUF010000304.1 GCA_018829095.1 Pseudomonadota bacterium
ATCCCGCCTGAGCCGCCGGGCGGCCAGGACCTGGCCCGCGGCCCGTTCGCCCCGGGATGTGGCCGGGACCAGGGTGAACCGGTCCAGGACCGTGCCGTCCGGGGCCACGGCCTGGAGGGTCATGCCCGTCTCGTTCACATCCACCCGGCAGAAATGGTGACTGTTGGCCTCTGCCTGGCTGGGGAAGGCGGGATTCTTGCCCATCCACAAAAGCTCTGCCCCGCCGCCGCCGGAGATGACGTAGGTGACCCCCCGGACAAAGGACCGCTCGTAGAGGTGCCAGGACGCGAACACCAGGTCCACGTTATGCTTCTCGAAAATCGGCGAAAACGTCCGGGCCAGGAGAGCCGGGGCCCGGCCCCTGGACAGGTAAACGGGGTCATGGAGGAACACCACCCGGAAAGACGCGGCCGCCACCTCGGGAAGGGAAAGCTCCTGTTCGAGCCATTGAGCCTGGGGGCCGGTGGGGGAAAGCTCGGAGAGGTCCTGTCCCCCGGAGGCTCCCCAGGCGTTCAGGGCCAGGAACTGGACCCCGCCCCAGGAGAACCGGTAGTTGCCCGTGTGGGGGTCCGGGAACCATTGCCCGGCCAGGCCCCGGCCCTGGGCCACATCGTTGTCTCCAAGGACGGGAAACGCCACCGCGCTCCGCAAAAGGGGCGATTCCACCTGGAAGAAACGTTGCCACTCGCCTTCCTGGGCCCCGTCGTCCACCATGTCCCCCAGGATGAGGCAGAAGGAGGGCTGGGCAAAGGCCGCCTGGCGCACCACAGCCTCGTGGTTCAGGCTGGTGCCCGTGTCCCCGGGGCGGGTGTCGCCGTACACGGCAAAGGTGAAGGATTCTCCTGGCGCACCGGCCGTGCGAAGGACAAAGGAAGGGTCGTCAGGGGGGGTGCGCACCTCGCCGTTGCCGCAGATGACCTCATAGCGGCAGGCGGTGGAGGGGGAAAGGCCCGTGACCCGGATGAAGTGGGACCGGGCCGGTTCGGGAGAGGAGAACTCCCGGACCTCGTTGCCGGAAAAGGCTCGCACCACGGCGGGCATGGGCTCGTCCAGGTGAAAGGCCACCACCGCGTAATCCAGCCCCGCGTCCGCGATGTAGGGCGCAATGAAGAAACCGCCCTGTGCCGCCGCCGGGCCGGGAAAGGCGGCCAGGAGCCCGGCGGCCAGGAGCAGAAAGAAAGGTTTCATAAAGGTCCCTGGTTTCGGTCTTCCAGGAGGTTTTGGGTCCGGGCCCGGATCTGTTTCATGACGGCGGGGTCATACCCCTGGCGCACCAGGTCCGCCCGACCATCGGCTGCAATGATGACCGTGGCGGGAACCTCCTTGAACCCCCATTGGGAAAAGAGCTTCCCCCCCGGGTCCAGGAGTACGGGAATCCGGACGCCCATATCCCGGACCAGGGACTCTACCCCGGCCCGGTCCGCCGGGTCCACGCAGGCCGCAGCCACCCAGAGTCCGGGCCCGGAAAGTTCTCCGGCCATTTCGGACAGGGCTGCCAGTTCCTCCTTGCACCCCTGGCAGATGGTGGACCAGAACAGGATCACCCCCACCCGGCCCCGGTGGTCCGCGTAGTAAAACCGGCTCCGGTCCAGGGTCTCCAGGCGGAAGTCCCGCAGCTCATCGCCCGGGGAAAGGGGCCCGGACCCGCAGGCCGCCAGGAGTCCCGCAACCAGGGCCGCCAGGGCCAGGGCCGCCGGAAGGCTAATCCTTTTCCGAATCCCGTGCATGCACTCCCTTTCCCCGGATGCGCGCGTCCAGGGCAACCAGCGCGTTGGCCGCGATGACGGAGAGCAGCCCCAGCCCCGTGACAAAGGCCAGGAACAGGGGGATGTGGCTGCCCACGGAGCTGGAGTTGGGGTTATAGCCCTCCTTGACCCGGAGGATTCTTCCCTGGGGAGACGGTTTTCCCATGGAGAGGTTCCTTACAGCAATTGAATGCCGGAGAGGCCCTGGGACAGGGCTTCCTTGGCGGCTTTGGCGTCCACTGCCCCGTAGTCCGCCCCCAGCATGGCCGCGATGGTTTCGTACGCCTTGGAGGAGGTCTTCTTCACCCGGGGGGCGATGATGCGCCAGAACACCTCGGCCTCCTTCATCTTCACCGCGCACTCGGCCCGGTCATCGTCCCTCAGCTTCTCCACGGACTGGAGTTCGTAGAGCACGCAAAGGGCGTAGGTGCGGTCCATGACGTCCAGGAGCTCCCGGGCGGCGGTCCAGGTCCCGATGCCCTCCCCATCCTCGGCAAGGGCAGTCAGGGCCCGGTCCGCCGTCTGCTCCAGGGGTTTGTCCGGGGCGAAGTAATCCTTGTCCCGGCGCACGAAGGTGGGACGGATGCCCTCGAAGTATGCGGTAGCCCGGGCGGCTGCATGCTTGTCCTCCCGGACCATGGCCAGATTGTCCCGGATGCCCAGGACCGCCGCATGCTGGAGTCCCTTGGCCAGGACCTGCTGGTTCACCTCCACGTCCGTGCCCTCCTGGCAAAGGGCCAGGGCCAGGGGGATCTCCTTTTCGTAATTCGTGCCCCACTTCTGGTCAGCGGCCAGGACCATGGGCAGGGTCTTTTCATACTCCGCCTGGATGACAGCCCAACTCGGGGGGGATTCCTTGCGCAGGCGCTCGATGGCCACCTGGGCCGAGGCACCCTCCCGGATGGCTTCGAGTCCCTTGTCTCCCGAACAGGCGAACAGGAGTGTCAGGGGCAAAAGCAGAATCCAGAATTTTTTCATGGGTCTCTCCTTCTCCGGATCAGAGGCCAAACACAATGAGGTAATGCATGTTGAAATGATAGAGCACCAGGTACATGGCCGCCAGGAAAAACAGAGCCCCCAGACCCGCTCCGGCCAGGGCCAGGGCCACCGGGCGGCTCCGCCCCGCCAGGGCGGCCGCCAGGGGAGCGGACAGGACCGTGCCCAAAAACGCGAATAGGGCCGGGGACACGGACAGGAGGATGAGTTCGGTCATGGAGGAGAACTCCTCCTGGATGAGCCAGGCCCCGAAAACCGAGGCCACTGCCAGGGCCAGGAACGCAGCCCCCGTCCTCCGCCCGGGCCCGGGGGACCGCAACGCCGCGACAAGCCCGGGCAAAGCCACCAGGGCCAGCACCGCCCAGGCGGCCATGGAGAAGTTCTTCCGCCGGATGTTCCGGAGACTCCGGGCAGCCTGGGCCCGGGCCGCCCCGGCGAGTTCGGGGGTCTCTTCCGCCCAGCCAAAGGCCTCCCGGGCCTCCTGGTACCGGCCAGCCGCGTACCAGGTCTCGCCAATGGCCATCCAGGCGTCGGAGGCCTCGGGATGGCCCGGGTATTCCTCCTTCAGGCGCATGAACTCCC
>JAHJUF010000038.1 GCA_018829095.1 Pseudomonadota bacterium
AGGGATACTTCTTCCAGAATCAGGGGGCGGCGTCAAGGAAACAGGCAGGGAGAAGGGCGGCCCGGTGGGGGCCGGAAGGATTCCGCCGAAACTTTTTTTATCGGTTAGATGTCCCGGCCATCCAGGACTTTCCGGATCAACCTCAGGAGTTCGTTTCTGCGGTACGGTTTCTGGATGAGGGTGAGGCCCGCCTCCAGGATGAATCCGGTGTGCACGGCGCTGGCGGTGTAGCCGCTGGAGAAGGCGGTCTTTATCCGGGGCCATTGTTTCTGGATGCGGTCGTGGACTTCCCGGCCGCCCAGGCGGGGCATGACCACGTCCAGCAGGGCCATGTCGATTTCCCCGGCCTTCTCCTCCAGGATGCTCAGGGCCTCCAGGCCGTCGGACGCGGAGATGATCCGGTACCCGGCGCTCTCCAGCATCCGGCGCAGCATGCGTTGGACCATCTCGTCGTCCTCCACCACCAGGATGGTTTCCCCGCCCCCGGCTGCGTGTTCCTCGGCCGCCAGGGCCGTGCCGGTTTCCTGGTCCCGGGCCACGGGGAGGTACACCTGGAAGCGGGTGCCCCGGCCCACCTCGGATTCGGCGTAGACGACCCCCTTGTGCTGCTGGACGATGCCGTAGACCGTGGCCAGGCCCAGGCCCGTGCCCTTGCCCGCCTCCTTGGTGGTGAAAAAGGGCTCGAACACGTGCTCCAGGATTTCCCGGGGAATGCCGGGCCCGGTGTCCGTGACGGTGAGAAGGACATGGGGGCCCGGGGAGGCGTCCATGTGGACAGCCTGGAAATCCTCGTCCAGGTCCGCCTCCGAGGTTTCCAGGACCAGCCGGCCGCCGCCGGGCATGGCGTCGGCCGCGTTGATGCACAGGTTCATGACCACCTGGTCCACCTGGACAGGGTCCGCGAGCACCGGGCCCAGCCTCTCGCCCGCCTCGAAGGTCAGCTCGATGTTCTCGCCGATGAGCCGGCGGATCATCTTCAGGAGGTCCTCGATCTTTTCGTTCAAGTCCAGGTTCACGGGTTTCAAGACCTGGCGCCGGCCAAAGGCCAGGAGCTGGCGGGTGAGGTCCGCGGCCCTACGGCCCGCCTGGGAGATCTCGTGGAGATCCTGGGCCACCTCGGTGCCCGGGTCCGCCTCGGCCAGGCCGAACTCCGCGTGGCCCAGGATGACCTGGAGCATGTTGTTGAAATCGTGGGCCACGCCTCCGGCCAGCTGGCCGATGGCCTCCATCTTCTGGGACTGGCGGAGCTGGTCCTCGAGGAGGAGTTTCTCGGTCACATCCTCCATCATCTCGATGACCGCTGATACCTTGCCGGAGGGGTCCTTCACCGGGGAGGACACCACCCGCAAGATCCGCTCTTTTCCTTGCAGGAAGATTTTCGTGGTGGCCTGATGAACCTCGCCGTCCTCGAAGGTCCGGGCCACGGGGCAGCCCGGGTAAGGGGCTTCGAGGGGCGGGTTCTGGAGAACATGGAAACAGACGGGATGGTCCTGGACCCGTACCCCGGGGAACCATTCCCGCATCTGGCGGTTCATCTCCAGGATGCGGTGCCCGGGGCCCAGGAGCTGGATGCCGATGCCCAGGTTTTCCACGATGCCCTTGAACTTCTCCCGGCTCTCGGAAAGCTGGGACTCCTTCTCCTTGAGCTCGGTGATGTCCCGGAGCGAGACCAGGAGGGCGGATTTTCCGGCCCAGTTCACCCCCACGGTGCGCATCTCGGCCACCCGCCTGCCTTCCCCGGAGGCCACGATATCCACGGAGGTGATCTCGGCCGGAGCCACCGGAAAGCCGAAATAGGTGCCCTCCAACTCTGTCCGGGTCCCGGAGAACAGCCTGCGGGCCGCGGAGTTGGCAAAGCGGATTTTCATGTCCCGGTCCAGGACCAGGATGGCGTCGGGCGTGTTTTCCACCAGGTTCACCAGGCTCTGGCGGCTTCGCTCCAGGGCCCGGTCGGCCCGGGCCCTCCCGGTGATGTCCCGGGCCACGGCCAGGCGGTAGTCCTCTCCCCGGATGCGCAGGACCGACTCCTGGACCTCCAGGAGAAGGGTTTTCCCCCCTTTTTTTCGGGCCCTTGCCTCGAAGGTCTCCGGTTCGGCCCCCAGGCTCTCTTTCCAGGAAGATGGCGCAGGGCCCTCCCGGCCCGGAAAGAGGTCCGAAAGGGTCATGCCCAAAAGCTCGGTCCTGGAATAGCCCAGGGCCTGGCAGGCGCTCTGGTTCACCATGACCACGCGGCCGTGCAGGTCGTGGAGCAGGATCATGTCTGCTGCCTGTTCGAAAAGGGCCTGGAACATCTCCACGTTTTCGGCCAGGGCCCGCTCGGCGTCGGCCAGGTCCGTGACGTCCGAGATGACCCCCACCAGGCCGGCCACCTTCCCTTGGGCGTCGGTGTAGGAGGCCTTGGAAAAGATGACCTCCCGGTCGGTGCCGTCCCCGGAACGGACCAGGCCCCGGTAGGTCTGGGTGCCGGGCGCCGCCAGGAGAGAGGCGTCCAGCCTGGCATACTTGTCCGCCAGTTTTTTCGGGGCCAGGCTGTGGATGTCCTTCCCCACGATCTCGTCCCGGGTTTTGCCCAGAAATTCCTCAAAGGCCCGGTTGCAGCCCAGGTACACGCCGTTGCGGTCCTTGTAGAAAATGGGGCTGGGGATGGTTTCCAGAAGTGCGGAAAGGAAACGGGTTCCGGCTGCCAGGTTTTTGCGGCTTTCCCGGCGCTCGGTGACGTCCTCGAAGAGAAGGGCCGCCTCGCCGGAGGGAAGGGGGAAGGCGAAAACCTCCATCCACCAGGCCCCGCCCCTTTCGGGGCGCACCTCCAGGGCCAGGGCCGAGGGCAGGTTGCCTTGGGTCGCCTGGGAAAGAAGGCCGGAAAGCACCCCGGCCTCCGGGCCGGGGAGGATTTCCCCCAGGCCCCGGCCCCGGGCCGATTCCCGGGACAGGCCCAGGTGCAGGGCGCCCCGGGGGCTCACGTCCTTGATGGTGAAGGCTCCGCTCCCGGCGGGTTCGCAAATGGCCGCGCCGATGGCGAGGTGGCCAAAGAATTCCCGGAACCGGTCTTCGCTTTTGGCCAGTTCCTCCTGGGCCCGCATGGCGGCCGTGATGTCATGGGCGGTCCCCACCACCCGGGGAGAGCCTTCGGCGTTCCTGACCAGCTGGCCCCGGACCCCCACCCAGCGAACCTCGCCGGTTTCCGGGTTGCGGATGGGGTATTCCAGGCGTTCTTCCCGGCTTTCCTCCTGGAGGACCGAGAGGGCCCGGTCCAGGATGGCCCGGGCCGCCTTCTTATCCCCCAGCCGGCCCAAGGCCTCCAGGCCGGCAAGGGTTTCCGGTTCTCCCTCGGGGGTGAAACCCAGGACATTCTCCAGGTCCCCGGTCCAGTTCACCCGGTCCGTGGCCGGGTCCCACTCCCAGGCCACGGTGCCGCCGGCATCCATGGCCAGAAGCAGGGTCCGGGGGTCCAGGCCCTTGTCAGCCACACCGCCTCCGGGGGGCTTTCCCTTTTTTCCGGGTTTTTCGGTCATCCGTCCTTTTCCGCGCGGTTACCGGTTCCGAAAATCTCCAGGCCGGCCAGGACCCGTTCCTGGTCCGAGAGGTCCCCCACCAGCTTCCGGACGGGGGGCGGCAGGCTGCGGATCAGGGTGGGGGTGGCCAGGATCATGTCGTCGTAGGCGGATTCGGGGTGCTCGAGAACATCCAGGACTTCCAGATCGTAATGGTCTTCAATGGCCTCCTCCAGGATGGCTCGCAGCCTGTCCACGAGGTTTCGGGCCGTGGGGGTCATGCCGGTGACGTAGAGTTTGAGCTTGACCCTATCCGTTTCGCCCAGGCCGAGGAGGGGATGGGGCATGGAAAATCTCCAGGATGAAGGATGCCGAGTACCGAGCGCAATAAAGATACAGAAAAAACCGTGTAACAACAACCGATTAATGTTTCTTCCGGCCGTAATGTTCCAGAAAAAAATGAAAAAGATGTGGCAAGGGGCGGTGGAAAAGCTCTGGGGGCCGGGGTCAGGCTTCGGGCGGCGGCGGGGGGGCGGACAGGACTTCCCGGATCTTCCGGCTGAGGGCCTCCAGGGTGAAGGGCTTCTGGAGGAATCCCTGGTACCGGGGGAAGGCGGGGCCGCCCATCTGCCACTGTTCGGAGTAGCCGCTGCACAAAAGGATGAGCAGCCCGGGACGGATGGCCAGGATCCTGGGGATGAGTTCCCCCGCGCTCATGCCGGGCATGACCACGTCCAAAAGCACCAGGTCCACCTCCCGGCCGGGGTTGGAAAGGATTTCCAGGGCCTCGTCCGGGCCGCCGGCGGCCAGGGCGTCGTAGCCGAGGCGGATCAGGAGCTGGGTGGTTCCGGCCAGGATGGAGGGCTCGTCGTCCACCACCAGGATGCTCTCCCGGCCGGGGGATACCGTGTCCGGGGCCGCGTGCCTTTCGGTCAGGGGCTTGGATGAGGCGGGGAGGAAAAAGGAAAAGGCAGAGCCGCGGCCCGGCTCGCTCTCCACGGTCATGAACCCGCCGTGGCGCTTGAGCACGCCGTAGGCCGAAGCCAGGCCCAGGCCCGTTCCCCGGCCCTTTTTCCGGGTGGTGAAAAAGGGGTCGAACACCCGCCGGGCGGTTTCCGGGTCCATGCCCGTGCCCTCGTCGGCCACGGTCACCCGGACGTACCAGCCCGGGCTGCACCCCAGGTCCCCGGACCGGCCGGGGTCCAGGGATACGTCGGCAGTGGAAAGGGTCACCCGGCCGCCGCCGGGCATGGCCTGCCAGGCGTTCATGAGGAGGTTCACCAGGACCTGCTCCACCTGGCCCGGGTCCACGTCCACGGGCCGGGTGGCGGAAAACTCGGTGGCAAGGGTGAGTTCCTTGCGGGTGCGGCCGAACAGCCCGGCGGTCTCCTCCACCAGGCGGTTCATGGACACGGTGGCCAGCTCCACCTTGCCCCCCCGGGCGAAGTTCAAGAGTTGGCGGGTGAGATCCGAGCCGCTCATCACCTGCTTCTCCGCGTCCTTCAGGCGTCTGTGGTCGTTCGAGGAGGGGCCCGTGTCCAGGAGCACCAGGGAGATGTTGCCCAGGATTCCCATGAGGATGTTGTTGAAATCATGGGCGATGCCCCCGGCCAGGGTCCCCAGGGCCTCCATCTTCTGGCTCTGGAGAAGGCGCTCCTCCAGGCGGCCCAGCTGTTCCTCCACCCTGGTGCGCTCGGAAACGTCCCGCAACAGCCCCCGGAACCCGGAGGGCTTTCCGTCCGGGCCCCGGATCAGCGAGGCCGTGCATTCCACGGGGATGGACCGGCCGTCCTTGCGGATGGCCTCGTACTGGGTGACCCGGATGGGCCTGCCGGTGCGGAACATCTCGTTGAACAGGCCATACATGCGCCGTGCCGTGCCCGGGGAGGTGTACTGGCGGAAGCTCATGCCCGTGAGTTCCCTCTTCGTGTAGCCCAGAATGCG
>JAHJUF010000305.1 GCA_018829095.1 Pseudomonadota bacterium
ACGGTCTCGTTGAAGGCCTCGGAGGGGGAGTGGCCGTGTTTGCGCAGCAGGTTGTACTGGGCCTCCATGCAACCGGCCAGGCAGCCCATGAGCACGCCCCGCTCGCCGGTGAGGTCGCTGTAGACCTCCTGCTCGAAGGTGGTGGGGAAGAGGTAGCCGCTGCCCACGGCGATGCCCAACGCCATGCAGCGTTCCATGGCCCTGCCCGTGGCGTCCTGGAACACGGCGAAGCTGGAGTTGATGCCCGAGCCGTCCAGGAAGTTCAAGCGCACGTTCCGGCCCGAACCCTTGGGGGCCACCAGGATCACGTCCACGTTGTCCTGGGGGATGACCTTGGTCTGCTCCTTGTAGACGATGGAGAAACCGTGGGAAAAGTACAGGGCGTCGCCCTCGTTCAGGCGCTCCTTCACCGTGGGCCACAGGACCATCTGGGCCGCGTCGGACACCAGGTAGTTGATGACCGTGCCGCGCTCGCAGGCCTCCTCGATGGGGAAGAGCGTCTTGCCCGGCACCCAGCCGTCGGCCACGGCCTTGTCCCAGTAGTGCTCGCCCTGGCGCTGGCCCACGATGACATTGATGCCGTTGTCCCGCATGTTCAAGCCCTGGGCCGGGCCCTGGACGCCGTAGCCGATGACCGCCACGGTCTCCTTTTCCAGCACCTTGCGGGCCTTCTCCAGGGGAAACTCCTCCCGGGTCACCACCTCTTCCATCGTGCCGCCGAAATCGATCTTCGCCATGTTCCTGCTTCCTTTCCCTGGGTTGTATGAAAATACAGAAGCCTGGACTTTTGGGTTCCCTACTTCCGATGAATCCGGCCTTGTCCAAAAAGCCCTGGGCCGACAGCCCGCTACCGGCCCCCGTTCCTGCCCTTGGTCTCCCGGGACAGGGCGTTGATGCCCGTCCGGGCGATCTCCTTGATGCCCATAGGCCGCAGGAGGTCCAGAATTGCCGCCATCTTGCCCTGGTCGCCCGTGACCTCCACGGTGTAATGCTCCGAGGACACGTCCACCACCTTGCACCGGAAGATGTCCACGATGCGCAGGATCTCCGCCCGGTTCTCGGGCTTGGCCGAAACCTTGATGAGGACCATCTCCCGGGTCACGGCCGGGACATCGGTGAAGTCGGTCACCTTGATGATGTCCACCAGCTTGTTCAGCTGCTTGAAAATCTGTTCCAGCACGGCCTCGTTGGCCTTGGTCACCAGGGTCAGCCGGGAGATGCCCGCGTCCAGGGTCTCGGCCACGCACAGGCTTTCGATGTTGAACCCCCGGCCGGAAAACAGGCCCGCTATGCGGGACAACACGCCGGGTTTGTTCTCCACCAGAAGGCTTAAGATATGCCGCTCGTCAGGCATGGGACGTTCCTTTCTAACAACCTGTTGAAAACAGGCTTTGGACAGCCAATGAGCAGGCTGTTCAAAAACGTGACCTGCAAGGCGCGCGAGCCGGGAAAGGGCGAGGCGTACTTCTGTACGTTGAGTCCTTTCCCGATGAAGCGCAACGCCGCAGATCGCGGTTTTGGGCAGCCTGCTAGACCAGGAGCATTTCCGTGATGGGCGCTCCAGCCGGGACCATGGGGTATACGGACTCCTCCCGTTCCACCCGAAAATCCATCATCACCGGGCCGGGGTGGGCCAGGGCCTTTTGGATCACCCCGTCCACCTCTTCGGGCCGGGTGGCGCGAAGCCCCAGGGCCCCGTAGGCCTCGGCCAGCTTCACGAAGTCCGGGGCGTGCTCCATGCAGGTCTCGCAGTAGCGCTTGTCGTAGAACAGCTCCTGCCACTGGCGCACCATGCCCAGATAGCCGTTGTTCAGGATGGCCACCTTCACGGGGAGCCGGTACTGGACCGCCGTGGCCAGTTCCTGGATGTTCATCTGGATGGACCCGTCCCCGGCGATATCCACCACCAGCCGGTCCGGAGCCGCCACCTGGGCGCCGATGGCCGCGGGCAGGCCGTAGCCCATGACCCCCAGGCCGCCGGAAGTGAGGAACTGGTTGGGCCGCTGGAACTTGTAGTACTGGGCGGCCCACATCTGGTTCTGGCCCACTTCGGTGGAGATGATGGCGTCGCCGTGGGTGAGGGCGTGAAGCCGCTCCACCACGTACTGGGGCTTGATGATGTCCTTCTGATTATAGGCCAGTCGCATGGCCCGTCTCCACTCGTCCACCTGGGCCAGCCACTTTTCCCGGCGGGCGGGGACCTCGGAGAGGTCCTCCTCGTCCAAGAGAGCGTTCAGCTTCTCCAAAGTGACCCGGCAGTCCCCCACCACGGGGAGCCACACGGGCACGTTCTTTCTGATGGACGTGGGGTCGATGTCCACGTGGATGATCTTGGCCTGGGCCGCGAAAGTGTCTGTCTTGCCCGTTACCCGGTCGTCGAAGCGGACGCCGATGCCCAGCATGAGGTCGCAGTGGGCGGTGCTCATGTTGGCCCGGTACGTGCCGTGCATGCCCAACATGCCCAGGGACAGGGGGTCTGTGCCCGGGAAGGCCCCCAGGCCCATGAGGCTCGTGGTGACCGGGATGGAAAGCCGCCGGGCCAGCTTGGTCAGGTCCGCGCTGGCCTTGGACAGGATGATGCCCCCGCCCGCGAAGATCATGGGGCGCTTGGCGTCCACCAGGGCCCGGACCACCTTTTTGAGCTGCTTCACGTTGGGCTCGTAGGTGGGGTTGTAGGACCGGATGAACGGCTTTTCCGAGGTCTCCTTGAAGGTGGTGACGGCCTTGACCACGTCCTTGGGGAGATCCACCAGCACGGGACCGGGGCGGCCGGAACGGGCCAGGTAAAAGGCCTCCCTCACGGTCTGGGCCAGGTCCTCCACGCGGCTCACCAGGTAGTTGTGTTTGGTGCAGGGCCGGGTGATGCCCACGATGTCCACTTCCTGGAACGCGTCGTTGCCGATGAGATGGCTGGGCACCTGGCCGGTGAACACCACCAGGGGAATGGAGTCGCAGTAGGCCGAGGCGATGCCCGTGACCGTATTGGTGGCCCCGGGGCCCGAGGTCACCAGACACACCCCCACCTTGCCCGAAACCCGGGCGTAGCCGTCGGCCGCATGGACCGCCCCCTGCTCGTGGCGGGCCAGGATGTGGCGGATATCGGTCCTGGCCAGCTCGTCATAGAGGTCGATGACCGCCCCTCCGGGGAACCCGAAAATCGTGTCCACACCCTCCGCGGCCACCATCTTCCACAATATTTGAGCGCCTGTCAGTTTGATGGCACACCTTCCTTTCTCATCAGGCTGTCCAAAAACGCGATCTGCGGCGTTGCGCTTCACCGGGAAAGGACTCAACGTACATAAAGTACGCCTCGCCCTTTTCCGGCTCGCGCGCCTTGCATATCGCGCTTTTGATCAGCCTGCTCATTGCTGTCCAAAAACGCGATCTGCGGCGTTGCGCTTCCTCTTTATTCCACCACGGCACCCCGGCTGGCGGAGGTGACGGCCCGGGCGTAGCGCGCCATGTAGCCCGTGGTGATGCGGGGCTCCGGGGCTTTCCAGGCCTGGCGGCGGCGGGCCAATTCGTCCTCGGCCACTTCCAGGCTGATGGACCTTTTCGGGATGTCGATGGCGATGGTGTCGCCTTCCTTCACCAAGCCAATGGGTCCACCGGACACGGCCTCGGGGGAAACATGGCCGATGGCCGCGCCCCGGGTGCCGCCGGAGAACCGGCCGTCCGTGATGAGGGCCACGTCCGCGTCCAGGCCCATGCCGCAGATCACCGAGGTGGGGGTGAGCATCTCCCGCATGCCCGGGCCGCCCCGGGGCCCTTCGTTCCGGATGACCACCACGTCTCCGGGGACGATTTTGCCCGAAAGGATGGCGGCGGTGGCGGTCTCCTCCGATTCGAACACCCGGGCCGGGCCTTTGTGGACGAGCATCTTGTCCACCACGGCGGACTGCTTCACCACGCAGCCCTCGGGGGCGATGTTGCCGAAGAGTACCGCCAGCCCGCCCTGGGCGTGGTAGGGCCTGTCCTTCGTACGGATGACCTCCGCGTCCAGGATGCGGGCGTTTTTCAGGTTTTCCCCCACGGTTTTTCCGGTGACCGTGGGAAGTCCGGGTTCGATGAGGCCGTTTCTCAGGAGCTCGGCCATGACCGCCGGGACGCCCCCGGCCTGATTCAGGTCTTCGATGTGGTGGGCCCCGCCTGGGGAGAGGGAGCACAGATGGGGCACCCGGGCGCTGATCTCGTTGACCATGTCCAGATTGAAGGGCACCCCCGCCTCCTTGGCGATGGCCGGCAGATGCAGCGTCGTGTTGGTGGAGCAGCCCAGGGCCATGTCCACGGCCAGGGCGTTGGCAAAGGCCGCCGGCGTGAGGATGCTCCGGGGGGTGATGCCTTGCTTCACGCATTCCACGGCCCGCATGCCCGCCTGCTTGGCCAGGCGGATGCGGGCGGAGTACACGGCAGGGATGGTGCCGTTGCCCGGCAGGCCCATGCCGATGGCTTCGGTGAGGCAGTTCATGGAGTTGGCCGTGAACATGCCCGCGCAGGACCCGCAGGTGGGGCAGGCCTCTTCCTCCACCAGGCAAAGCTCTTCCTCGGTCATTTTCCCGGCCTTCACCGCCCCCACGGCTTCGAAAACGGTGATGAGATCGATCTTTTCCCCGTTCTTCACCGAGGGGTGGCGCCCGGCCAGCATGGGGCCTCCGGAGATCACCACGGTGGGGATGTCTATCCGCGCCGCAGCCATGAGCATGCCCGGAACGATCTTGTCGCAGTTGGTGACCAGCGCCAGGCCGTCGAAGGCGTGGGCCATGGCCATAACCTCCACGGAGTCGGCGATGAGCTCCCGGCTGGCCAGGGAGTATTTCATGCCCGCGTGGTTCATGGCGATGCCGTCGCACACGCCGATCATGCCAAAGGGAACCGGGGTGCCCCCGGCCATGTAGATCCCCTTCATGACGGCTTCCGTGATCTGGGAAAGGTGCACGTGGCCCGGGATGATGGCGTTGGCAGGGTTGGCCACGCCGATCAGGGGGCGGGAAAGCTCCTCATCCGTGTACCCCATGGCCTTGAACAGGCTCCGGTGGGGGGCTCTCTCCAGTCCGCACCGGACGTTGTCGCTCTTCATGGCTGCTCCTTGTTTTTTTTGGGTTTCCCCGGATTCCAGACCAAAAAAAATCCGCTGCCGGCTCGGGGCCGGCAGCGGATTTTATTAGCCTTATCAGCTATTTAGCCCGTCAGCCGGTCCCTTTGAGGCAGGGAAGGAGCCCTACCTCGATAATAATAAGGAGGCCGAGGCTGACGGAATGGGCTTTCATGATCTTATTCTTCGCTCCTTTGAGGCGAACAGGGTAATGGAAAAAGTTACTCGCAGTTCCCCCTCCTGTCAAGTGGTATTCGCGCCATGGGCGCGGGGGGTCAAAAAAAACGGAATTCCTTGGCATCCGGACAGTCCGCGCTCCGGTAGAAGGTGAGTTCCCAGAGGTCCTTTTCCATATCGTGTCGCAGGATGTACATGCCTCCATCCTCTCCCAGGACCCGGAAATAACGGTGGTCCGGGGCCAGCCAGCGGTCCTGGATCTCCCGGATGCGGATGGACCCGCCCCTCGTTTCCAGGGCCCCGGGGGCTTCCTCCCCACGATATCCCGCGTGGCATGATACCCTGACCCGCATGGCCCCACCTCCCAGGCAGGAGAATACCCCAGCAAAACAACGGTTTCAACGGAGAATTCCAAGGGCCGCCAAACCGCTTTTCCGGCCGGGGTCAGGAGGAGGAATGGCCCTCCGGGAGCGAGGCCACTTTGGACCAGTACTGGAAAAGGGCGGCGATGACAGAAAGCCATCCGCCGAAGGTCATGGGCTTGGCGATGAAGGAGGCGGCCTTCAACTGGTAGGTAAGAAGCACGTCGTTCTCCTCCTGGCTGGTAGAAAAGACCACCACGGGAATGTTCCGAAGCTTCTCGTCCCCCTTGAGGTCCGCCAGGGCCTCCCTTCCGTCCTTTTTGGGCATGTTGAGATCGAGCAGGATGATGTCCGGGTCCGGGAACCGGGCCGGATCGGCAAAGGGCCCCTCCCGCCGGAGGTAGGAAAGGAGTTCCTCCCCGTCCTCCACGAACTCCAGCCGGGCCTCGTGGGGGCTCTCCTCCAGGGCCTCCCGGAGGAAAAGCCAGTCGTCCAGGTCATCCTCGGCTACCAGGATGACAGGCTCACGCGGGTTTCCCATGGTTTTTCGCCTTTTTCAGCCTTTACGCCTGGAAGGAGCACGGTAAACACGGTCCCCTCTCCCGGAATGCTTTCCACCCAGATCCGGCCACGGTGCATCTCCACCACCCGCCGGGCCACGGCGAGTCCCATGCCGGAACGCTCGCCCCTCCCCTGGGAAACCAGACGCTGGAAAGGCCGGAAAATCTTGTCCGCGTATTTCATGTCAAACCCCGGGCCCTTGTCCGCCACCCGGATCTCGTGCCAGGGGATGGCTGGGTCCTCGGATTCCGGGGCGGGAACAGGCCGGTGTTCCACGGTGATGTCCGGGGGGCCGTCTCCCGAGTAATATAGGGCATTGTGGAGGAGGCGGGCAAACAGCTCCCGCATTTTTCCGGTCCGGCCGGTGACCCAGGGCAGATCCCCCACCTCCACCCGGGCGCCCCGGCCCTCCGGGAGGGCCAACAATTCGTCCAGAACTCCGGAAACCACTTCATGGAGGTCCACCATGGTTTCCGGTTCTTCCAGAGCGGCCACCTGGTGGAAGCGCAGCAGAGCCCCCACCATGTTCCTCATGCGGACCGTGGCCGCCATAAGCCTCTCCAGGCGTTCCTGGTCCGCTCCCGGAATCCGGCCCGCAAGCCGCATTTGCACCTGGTCGGCCAGGGTATGGACCTTGCGCAGGGGTTCCTGGAGGTCGTGGGCCGCCACAAAGGCGAAATCCTGGATGTTCTCGTTGGCCTCTTCCAGCCGCCGGGCGTGAAGGACCAATTCGTGCCGGGCCCTTTCCCGTTCGGTCACGTCCATGCCCATTTCAAGCACCAGGGGCTCGCCATTCGTGTCCGTGAAAGGGTAGTCGTACAGGTCGTAGATCCGGCCGTCAGGGGCCGGGCTCCACTGCATGCGCACGGAATCGCCCGTTTCCAGGACCCGGGCCATGGGGCAGACCTCGCAGGGTTCCTCCTTGTTCCAGAGGAGCTGGTGGCAGGGTTGGCCATCTGGTTCCCCGAATCTCTCCCGGAACACCCGGTTGGCGAAACGCACGGTGTAATCCGCCCCCCGCAGGTACACAAAGGCCGGGAGGCTTTCCAACACGTAAAACATCCTCTGGCGCTCATCGGCCAGGGCGGCCCGGGATCCGGAGAGTTCCCCGGCCCGGCGCACCAGTTCGGCGTTGGCCTCGGAAAGCTCCCTGGTCCGATCATCCACCCGGGCTTCCAACTCGTCGTTGGCTTTCTGAAGATCCTTCCGGCTTTGGGCCAAGTCCCGGAAGAGCATGGTGTACGGGTCCACCAGGCTGGTTCTCACCAGGGCCTTGTAGATGAGGTAGAAGGCCACGATTTTGAAAAAGTGCCCCAGCATGTTGGACAGGCCGTACACGGACACGTAGAAGGTGAAGGCCAGTTCCGATCCGATGGTGAGGAGGATGGCGAGGCTCACCATCTGAAGAACCGGGGCGGAAAAATCCTGCTTCCTGCGGAAGAGGGACACCATGGACAGAATCAGGATGGCGCTGATGACGTACTCGGCGATCTTCTTGAAGGGCGTGAGGCCCTCGGGCCCGAAGCAGACCGGAAACACCCCCCAGTACACCGAGGCCAGAAGGAGGGCCGTGGCCAGGGCATAGGCCAGGACCACTCTGCGGGGCTGGAAATCTCGGCCGATGAACAGAGGCGCGGCCGCCAGGGAAAAAGCCTGAATGGCCCGG
>JAHJUF010000306.1 GCA_018829095.1 Pseudomonadota bacterium
ACCCTGGACGAGATCCGCAAGGAGCACCCCTTTGTCCCGGTGATCCTCATCACCGGCCACGGCACCATCGAGACCGCGGTCCAGGCCACCAAGGCCGGGGCCTTTGATTTCATCGAAAAGCCCCTGTCCGTCGACAAGGTGGTGGTGACCATCAACAACGCCTTGAACTTCCGCCGCCTGGAAGAGGAAAACCGGTACCTCCGGAAAAAGACCCTGGAGAAGAACTCCCTCACCGGCTCGTCCCAGGCCGTGAATGAGCTCAAGGCTCAGATCGCCATCGTGGCTCCCACGGACGCATGGATCCTCATCCAGGGGGAGTCCGGCACGGGCAAGGAACTGGTGGCCCGGACCGTGCATCAGCTCTCGGGCCGGGCGGACCGGCCCCTGGTGGTCATGAACTGCGGAGCCATCCCCCCCGAGCGTTTGGACAGCGAGTGGTTCGGCCACGAACGCCACGCTTTCCCCGGCGCGGACCAGCGCCGCCGGGGGGCCTTTGAGATCGCCTCGGGGGGGGCGCTCTTCATGAACGAGGTGGGGGACCTGGACCTTGCCACCCAGGGCAAGATCCTAAGCGCCCTGGATTCGGGCCAGTTCACCCGGCTGGGGGGGGAGCGGCCGCTGACCGTGGACGTGCGGGTCATCGCCTCCACCTGCCGGAACCTGGAGGAGGAGGTGGCCAAGGGAACCTTCCGGGAGGACCTGTACTACAAGCTCAACGTGGTGCCCATCCAGGTCCCGGCCCTCCGGGACCGCAAGGAGGACGTGCCCGCCCTGGCGGAACAGTTCTTCGCCCGCCACGCCCGGGATCGGGGCACGGTTTCCAAAGTCCTGTCCCCCGAGGCGGGGGTCCTGCTTTCCGCCTATCCCTGGCCGGGAAACGTCCGGGAACTGCGGAACCTGGCCGAACGGCTCCTCATCAGCGTGGAAGGGCCGGTGGTGGAAGCCTTCCACGTGCCCCCGGCCTACCGGGGAGGGGGGAAGAAGGATGCCGGGGCTGATCCCTATGCCCTGGAGGACCTGGACGAGGCCAAAAAAACCTTTGAGCGGACCTGGCTCTTCAAGCGCCTGGCCCGCCACTTCGGAGACCTGAAAAAAACCGCCAAGGCCCTGGGCATGGATGCCCGGACCCTGGAGAAGAAATTGAGGGGATAGCCCCGGGGGAAACCCGTCACCAGGTCACAAAACCCGCAAGCCGGGGCATGGAATTTTCATGAGAATCATCGCGGGAGAACACAGGGGACGCAAGCTGTTCTCTCCCCCGGACCGGTCCATCCGGCCCACGGGGGACAAGGTTCGGGAAGCGATTTTCAGCATCCTGGCCGGGGCCCAGCAAGACGCCCGGGTCCTGGACCTCTTTGCCGGGACCGGAGCCATGGGCCTGGAGGCCCTGTCCCGGGGGGCGGCCTTTGCCCTGTTTGCGGACGCCAGCCCCAAGGCCCGGGACCTCATCATGAAAAACCTTCAGGCCCTGGGGCTTTCCGGCCGGGCCCGGTTGGTCCTGACCGATCTGGCCCAGGACCTGGTTTTCCTCCAGGGCCAGGAACCCTTTGACCTGGTTTTCTGCGACCCGCCCTACCAGGCCGGACTGGCCCCGGCCGTCCTTTCCGCCCTGGCCGCATCCGGGGTTCTGGCACCCGATGCCGTGGTGGTCCTGGAGCACGGCCCCGAGGAAAAGAGCCTGGAGGCTCCCGCGCCCCTGGCCCTTACGGACCAAAGGCGCTACGGGAAAACCCTTGTCTCGTTTTTCGGCCTTGTGATATGAGTTTGCGATTATTTCCTTGACCGTCCTACCCAGCCCCGGAGAGCCCCATGCACCGCCGAGCCATCTATCCCGGGTCCTTTGACCCGGTGACCAACGGGCACCTGGACATCCTCGAACGCGGCCTCAAGCTCTTCGATGAAGTCATCGTGGCCATCCTGGTGAACCCCAACAAAAAATGCGTGTTCACCGTGGAGGAACGCATCGACATGCTGGAGAGCTGCCTGGTGGATTATCCCAACGCCCGGGTGGACACCTTCGGCGGGCTTCTGGTGGACTACGCGGCGAAAATGGACGCTCAGGCCATCCTCCGGGGCATGCGGGCCGTGTCCGACTTTGAGTACGAGTTCCAGCTCGCCCTCATGAACCGCAGGCTGAACCGGGACATCCAGTCCGTGTTCCTCATGACGGGACTGAGATGGATCTTCACCTCCTCCTCCATCATCAAGGAGGCGGCCAGTTTCGGCGGAAACATCGAGGGCATGGTCCCGGACCTTGTGCGGGAACGGCTGTCCAAGAAACTGGGCCATCCCCTCTGACTCTCCCCGGGTGAACCATGGACCTGTGGCAACTGCACATCTTCCGCCATGTGGTGGAAAAGGGAAGCTTCTCCAAGGCCGCCGAGGCGGTACACCTGACCCAGCCCACGGTGTCGTCCCACATCAAGGACCTGGAGGACCACTTCGGCTGCCGGCTCATGGACCGGCTGGGCCGCCAGGCGGTGACCACCCCGGCCGGCGAGTTGCTCTACGCCCACGCCAAAAAGCTCCTGGCTGCCAGGGACGAGGCGGAAAACGCCCTCCACGCCTTCCTGGGCCACCCCCGGGGACGGCTGGCCATCGGCGGGAGCACCATCCCGGGCAACTACATCCTCCCCGGGCTCATCGGCCCCTTTGTGAAGGAGTTCCCCGAGGTTTCGGTGAACCTTGTGGTGGCTGACACCCGGGAGATAGCCCACCAGACGGCCGAGGGTCTCCTGGAGCTGGCCGTGGTGGGGGCCGTGACCCCGGACCGGCGCTTGGTCCACGAACCCTTTCTGGATGACGAACTCATCCTGGTGGTT
The DNA here is from genome assembly GCA_018829095.1 of Pseudomonadota bacterium. Taxonomy (GTDB): domain Bacteria; phylum Desulfobacterota; class Desulfobacteria; order Desulfobacterales; family Desulfatibacillaceae; genus JAHJUF01. The sequence continues at coordinate 2,823 of JAHJUF010000306.1, forward strand.
CCCGCCGGACA